>JBMYYN010000036.1:0-13217 GCA_049609445.1 Bacteroidia bacterium
TGCTCAAGTGAGCAACCCTTTTCAGTTCTTTAAAACTGATTAAAGCTTAGTGAGCATCTTTGATAGCATCAGCAGCATCGTCAACTGCTCCGTCAACTGCATCACCAGCAGCTTCAACAGCGTCTCCTGCAGCGTCAGCAGCAGCATCAACTGCATCACCTGCAGCGTCAGCAGCGTCTTCTACAACCTCTGCAGCAGCATCAGTAGCTTCTTCCATAGCATCAGCAGCTTCATCAGCAGCTCCATCAACAGCTTCAACAGCATCTCCTGCTGCTTCCTCAGTAGTTTCAGCAGCATTGTTGCAAGCAACAAATCCTAAAGAAACAATAGCGAATAGTGCAATAATTTTTTTCATTTTACGCGTAATTTTTAATTGTTAAATATTTAAATAAGGCCGCAAATATAGAGATTTGACTCTATTTTTAGAAGTTCTACTTTTTTCTAAAGTAAATTCTAAGTGGTACACCTTTGAAATCAAAGTTTGCTCTGAACTGATTTTCAAGAAATCGCTTATAACTATCTGGAAGGTATTGAGGTAGATTACAGAAGAATGCAAACGAAGGACATTGAGTAGGAAGCTGAGTTATATATTTGATTTTAATATATTTTCCTTTCAATGATGGAGGGGGTTTTCTTTCTATTATTGGAAGGAAGAAATCATTTAACTTAGATGTAGTAATCTTCGTTTTCATAGCAGCATGCACTTCCATCAATGTATCCAACGCTTTTAGTACTCTCTTTTTGGTAAGAGCAGAAACAAACAAAATAGGTACATCAGTAAAAGGAGCAATTTTATTTTTCACCATAGCCTCATATTCCTTAGCAGTGTGTGTGTCTTTTTCTATAAGATCCCACTTATTGATGATGATGACTATTCCTTTTCCGTTTTTCTGAGCTAGGCTGAATAGATTCATATCTTGAGATTCTATACCACGTGTAGCATCTATTACGAGAGCGACTACGTCTACATTTTCTATAGCTCGGATACTTCGCATCACTGAGTAGAATTCTATATCCTCACTCACCTTACTTTTTTTGCGGACACCTGCGGTGTCTACTAAATACAAGTCATTGTTAAAAGCCTTGTACCTAACAAACAAAGTATCTCGTGTAGTACCTGGTATATCGGTTACTATATTTCGTTCTTCTCCTAGGAGAGTGTTACAGAAAGTAGACTTTCCCGCATTTGGTCTTCCTACGAAGGCTATTTTCGGGATGTTTTCTTCTGTTTCTATTTCTCCTTTAGGTAACAATGGCACTAAGTCATCAAGCAATTCACCTGTACCACTTCCAGATAAAGACGATATAGGGTATATCATATCTACACCAAGCGAGTAGTATGAGTTTGCCATAAACATACGTTCATCATTATCAGCTTTGTTGGCTACGACTAAGTATGGTTTTCCACTTTCACGCACGATTTGAGCAAAAGCCAAATCGAGATCATTTGGGTCTAAAACAGCATCTACCATAAACAAGAGCACATCAGCTTCTGCAATTGCGAGCTCTACTTGTTCGCGTATGTGAGTTTCAAAGACATCTTTACTGTCTTTTACGTATCCACCAGTATCTATGACTGTAAATTCTTTTCCTATCCAGTCACTTTTTCCGTAATGACGATCACGTGTAACACCACTTACGTCATCTACGATAGCTTTACGCTCACCGATTAGTCTATTGAAAAGAGTTGATTTTCCTACGTTGGGTCTTCCAACTATCGCTACTATTCCTGCCATTGTATAATGTCTTTTTTAATAATGCTATGTTTCTGCTATCCGCAGCCTTTTTGTAAAAACTTGGAAGATCTCCGAGAGATTGATTGCCGTTTACAAGGCGACAAAGGTAGTCTATATATTACTTCTTTAGATATCCAAAGTATCTCAGCTGTTGATCATCTGACCTCCAGTCTTTTTTAACCTTGATAGTTAGAGATAGAAAAACCTTCTTTTTTATAAAGTCCTCTATTCTTTTTCGTGAAGCTATGCCTAGGTTTTTGATAGCAGAACCACCTCTACCTAACAAAATTCCTTTTTGAGAATCTCGCTCTACGAATACAGTAGCGTAGATCTCATCCAACTTTGCTTTTTCATTGTATTCTGTGACGTTTACTTCTACACTATACGGAATCTCTTTTTTGAACTGTGACAATATTTGTTCGCGAATCATCTCACTTACAAGGAACCTTACATTCTCATCACTTATAGATTCAGTATCGTAGAAAGCAGGATGCTCAGGAGCTACGTCTACAAGTGCTTTTATTATCCCATCCACATTAAAACCCTCTTTTGCACTGACAGCAAACACGTTTTCCGTTCCAAAATATTCTTTGACCTTAGTTATATCTTCTTGAAGCTTTTCTTGATTTTCGACTAGGTCTACTTTGTTCATTGCCACAATTACTGGCACATCAATTTTGTCCTTGTAAGCTTCAAACTCTTCTACTTTAGGATATTGACCATCAAGAATAAGGAGAACAGCATCTGCATCTTCGAGAGATTCGCTTACCGCACCCATCATGGCCTCTTGCAGCTTGTAAGCAGATTCTTTGATGATTCCGGGAGTATCTGAAAACACCAATTGATATCCTTCATTATTTAGTATTCCTTTTATGCGATGACGAGTGGTCTGAGCTTTAGGATTGGTAATCACTAGATCTTCTCCCAGAGCAGCATTTAGAAATGTAGATTTCCCTGCGTTAGGCAGACCTAGTATCGTTATGAATGCGGTTTTAAACATCGAGGGCAAAGGTAGAGTATATTTGTGTCAGACAATCGATTATGGAAGAGCAGCAAATAGAATCAATAGAGAAAGTTACAAATAGAGTATACCCGTTAGTCTCTGATAGGTACAAAGTTGTGTTGGTTGATGCTATTGTGGTTATAGTAATGATATCTGTATACTCAATAGTTTTGGATAGTATCGGAGTTACTTCAGACCTTGTAAAGAAGGTTTGTTTTGCTTCTCTGTTTTTATATGAACCTTTAGCTGTTGCTTTTTTTGGTGGCACAGTGGGGCATTGGTCCGGAAAGTTAAAGGTCGTGAAAGAGTCAGATGAAACATCTAAGATATCACTGATGCACAGTCTATTGAGAACCCTTACTAAACATGTATTAGGTATAATTTCGATTTTCACAATAACAGCCCAAAACAGAGGAAAGGCTATTCATGATGAAGCGGCAGGATCCTTGGTTTTGTTTACTGATGAAAAAAATAGGGTTGAGAAAACATCCTCTTAAAAAAGCAGTTTGATAAACTTTAGATTGACCGTTATAAAAACCAGGATACTTGTTATTGCTTGTGTGCTCACCTTCTATATGGGAGGATATGCTCAAATATCTATGCCCGAAAAAGGAACCACCTGGATATATGATTATAGCAATGTGTCTGCCTGTGGACCTATTCATTCTGTTTATGACAGAGACACTTTTTTGGCAGGAAAGAAGGCTATAGTACAGAAACAAACGCTATACAACATTTGCACTCATCCATATGACAACAAAGCTATAGATACGCTTAGTTGGTTATCAAACATTTTTGCCATAGAAGACAGCGTGGTTTGGTATTGGAACGAAAATCGTTTTGATACTTTGATAAATTTCGGTGCTAGGGTAGGAGACAAGTGGAATTATACTTTTCATGAAGATGACACATTGAAAACAACGGTAGTTTCCAGAGGTAAGAGTCAGGACTTAGGAACTTATCTTGTATTAGAATATATGTATACTTATCAATTGGAGGATACTGCTACTTATTTACAAGACACAGTTTATGAAAGAACACTTGGAGGGCATAACTATATTGTTCCTTGGGACAGAATAAATTCACGTTTGGATGGACAAGTCGGCGGACCGCTTGTGTGTTTTAGCAATAGCAGTGGAAGGTATAGTAATGGGGTATGGACTCCTGGCGGAGCAGCCTGTACAGACATTATTGAAAAACTAAACATAGAAAACGTAGAAAAGACCAATTCTTTTCAAGTTTATCCTAATCCAAGTTCAGGAAAGATTTATTTTAAAAGCAAGACTAACGAGCAGCCCAATCGTATTTCTGTATTGGACATAAGAGGTGCAGTTGTTTTTGAATCAAAACAAACAAATGAAACAATTGCATTATCTCCGCAACTATATTTTATAGAAATAGAAAGTCAAGATGGTATTGTAGAAGTTCACAAGGTTTTGGTGAGGTAGCCAAGACTTTATTCCGTCACTAAAAAGCTTTAGTAAACAGCAGAGCGTGCAACATATGATTGTCTGGACAGGTCTTAAGGATAACTATGAACCTAAGGCTATTGCTGATATATATAATTTTACTTAAACTGCCTTTAGCGGGGTTGGGACAAATTGAGACAAATGACGTCGATTTTGAACTTGACAAAACAGAAGGGTGCACTCCGTTGCATGTGAGTTTTAAAGATAAAAGCCCAAATGCAAATCGTTGGTTTTGGAATTTTGGTAATGGAAACATTAGTGAAGAGCAGAATCCATCCAGCATTTTTACAGAAGGAAAATATACAGTAACACTAATGGCTTGGGACATCTGGGGAGCGTTGTTAGGTACGTCTAAAAAAGAAGTTGAAGTATTTGCTCTTCCCGATATGCAAATAGTCACCAAAGAAACGAAAGGTTGTAAAGAGACCACACTAGAGGTAGGTCATATAAATAGAAACGGGTACGATATAATAAGCACAAGGTGGAACCTCGGAGAGGGAGAATACAGCAAAAACAAGAAGTACTCTTTATCAACAGCAGAGTCAAAAAGAGTTGTTATTAAATTAAAAGTTATCGACGAAAAGGGATGCATATCTTTTGTTGAGAAGACATATCCAATAGACATCCACAAGTTTCAAGAGCCAATTATTATTCCATCTAGAGAAGTTGTTTACACCTGTGATCTTCCAGTAGAAATTGAGTTTAAAGAGGGGTCGAGGGTGTTGGAAAACGGTTTGGTTTGGAATTTTGGAAACGGAAAAACTAGCGAAAACATAAACCCAACCCACCAATTTGATTCTTACGGTATGTATAACATCACGTTAGAAGCTGTAGACCACTTAGGTTGTAAGACCAAAGGATCTAAAGAGATAAAAATCATAGACTCAGACAAAATAGCACCAAAGTTGGACAGGCAGCTTCTATGTTCACCTGGTTCTGTAAATGGAGAGTTTGGAGAGTCTTTACCTGGCTGGGTTAAGACTTCGGTGCTATGGAGTTTTGGTGAAGGAAAAATACAAACACCAGGAACCAAAGTAAATTACTATTATGCCGACACAGGGGTTTTTGATGTAACGGTTTATAGTTGGGTAGGAAAGTGCTATAACGTACATGAACTTAAAGTAGACGTTTTGGACATCAAGCCGCCCGCAATTGAAGCGGAGGTTATACAAGATAGAGATTGCGACAACATATACCTACAATTGATCGATAATAGTAAGCACGAACGAAATTTTTGGAAAGTGGACGGAAGAAAAATTGAACACAAAGACACCGTCAGTTTAGCCCTAAAGACAACACCTAAGAAATTAGAGTTAAATTATTTTTATGGGAATAAAAACGAATGTTATTCTACCAAGTCTTTCAGTATCATTGACTCGAGACCTAGTTTCAATGTTTACTCTAGTTGTATCGGTGAAGTGTGCAAATCGACATCTTACCGCCTCTCTTCTCAACAAATGTCTGGAAGTGCGTGTAAAGTAAAATGGTTTTTAGGTGATAGTCTTTTGTCCAAAAAACATGGCTTTAGTATAGATTTTAAAGAAAGAAAGAAGTATGTGTTGAGGTTTGAGGCTATTGACTCTCTTGGTTGTTCTTTTATAAAAACTATTTCCATTAATGTTCCAGTAATACCAAAGATGTTTAGTGTTACAAGTGATGTTTATTATGAAGAGTGCCCTCCTGCTATTTGTAATTTTAACATAAAAGAAGAAGACGAGAATAAGATTCAAAACGTAAGTTGGAAATTTGGAGACGGAAATGAGTCGTACCGCAGGGCTCCGCAAAATTTTTACACAAAACCAGGAAAGTATGATATGTCCATAACTGCTTCATACAAAAACGGGTGTAAGCTTACCCTTAATAAGAAAGGAATAATAGAAGTGGGTGGACCCAAAGCTAAGCTTACGCAATCGGGAGAAACAGGATGTGCACCATTGGATGTTGATTATAAGCTATCAGACTTTGAGAGTGTTAGTACATTTATCTTTGATTTTGGGGATGGAATCACTAAGAACTACACTAGGCCCTCTTCCATTTCTCACACGTACACTAGGCCCAACTCTTCAAACGAACCTTCTGTAATCTTAATAGACGAAAAGGGGTGTAGTGTGCCTATAAAGGGTAAAAGGGTCACAGTCTATCGACCGGTGAAAATCAACGATGTTTTGGTAAAAGGAAAATGCTCAAATGAACCAATAGAAATAGCAGCAGACCTTGTATCGGCAACAGAAAACAAGAAGTTTAAATGGATGTTAGATGGCCGTTTTGTTGGTGACAAACATCGAATAAATCTCTTAGGAACAGAACCAGGAACTCATCGGGTTTCTGTGCTGGCAGAAAGCAATAGGCAGTGCAAAGATACTCTCAGTAAGGAGTTTGAGGTTTATCTGGTGAAGGCTCGCTTGGATAAGTTAGCCGATACGCTTTGCATGACCAATAGCCTTCGTCTTGAGGAAGATTCTCAAGCTGACAACCCAATAAAAAGACATTGGTGGTATGAAGAAGATAGCATAATCGGGGAAGGTTATGTTTTGAATCACACATTTGGTTCTTCTGGAAAAAAAACAATAAAGTACCTTATGATAGACCAAATAGGGTGCAAGGATTCTATAGTTTTGGATAAGACAATCCTTGTAGGTGACACAATCAGTAACACAACAGGTGTGGATTATGTAAGCTGTTTAAGCAATAACGCAGCAGAAGTCGTGTTTGAAAAACATAATTCATTTGACTTCAAAGCTTACAAGGTTTGGTCTATGGACAGTGACCCATTTTTGCTGGATACTGTTTTAGATCCAAATGTGAACCACTATATAGATGAAACAAACACGGGTAAAAAAAGTCGTTGTTATGCCGTTAGTACAAGGAACATCTGCAACACCAAAGTAGACCCTTTGACTCTTAGAAAACATTGTACAGTAGAGCTTAAAACAGAGCCCGATACAAACCGCGTAGATTTGAAATGGAGCAGATACATTGGCAAAGACAATGTTGGCGGGTACCGAGTTGTGAAAAGCGTCAATGGTGGACCTTACCAACACTTGTTTCAAACAAAAAGTGATATAACTCATTTCGTGGATACCAATACCACTTGTCACATGAACTACTCTTATAAGATTATTACTGAGTTTATCGGAGAGAGTTTTTCCTCTGTCAGCGATACAAGCAACGAAACTCCACCCTTTAAAAATTTTATCCCAGAGTTTTATCCTTTTTTAGTGGGTTTAGATAAAAATGAAAAAGACTTGAACATTGAATTTTCTGGACACTTCCCTAACCTTAAAAGCAAACTTGACTCTGTTTTTGTCACAATATCAAGCGAAAAGGGTGTTTCCTTCATAGACAAGTTGAAGATAAGAAACGATTCTTCAAAGGCGTATTCGTTGTATAAAAATGGAGGACCTTTTTTTATTACGACTTCTGTCAAAAATAGATGTGGTGAAACCAGCCACAGAACAAAAATATGCAACACTGTTTATCTGGAGGTTGTTTTAAATAAAGACAACTACCCTGAGCTTTCTTGGACAGAATACAATTATTGGCCAAGTGGAGCAAGTAGGTATATTGTACAGAGAAGAGTTCAAGGAATTGGTTTTGTTGAAATTGACAATGTGTATGGTGAGACATCTTATGTAGACAAATCTATTTTACAGACCTGCTTAGATAAAGTTGAGTACAGGGTTGTTGCTGTTCCTTTTGTTGAAAACGTGGGCTTTTATAGCCTGAAAGCAACAGATAAAAGCTACTCTAACACTTCAACTTTAAGGAGTGCTCCCGTGGTTTTTATTCCCAACGCTTTCACCCCAAACGGAAATGGACTTAACGACTCTTTTAGGCCGTCTATCTCCTATTCCAAACATACAGAATTGGATGTGTTTAATAAATATGGCGAGAAACTTACCTCTAAAAGGGGGTGTCACTTAGGGTGGAATGGTGAGCATAATGGTTCTCTGTGCCCAAACGGAACATATACATACATTCTCAGAGCGACAGGTACAGATGATAGAACGTATACTTATTCGGGTACTGTGACCCTGATACGGTGATATATGACTACTCCCTCACCAACTTATCATATGGCACTTTTACCAAATACTGAGCTTCGAGAGTGAGGTGTCCAAAATCTGAAGAAACTTTTCCTCGTACAATGTAGATTCCACGTCCTTTGAATCGGTATTTTCGAGCAACCATAGGGAAGTGAACGCTGTCAAAAAACTGACCGCTTTGGTCCATAAAAGTTCCAAAAAACATTTCTTGCTCTATTCGCCCTTTTGTTTTGGTGCGTTTGGTATGCACAAGGTAGCCGAGTATGGTCACTGTTTTGTTGATGTGAGCAGTAAAATCTGAAGAAACCACTCGGTGTTTTAATAGGTTCTCATCTATCAACTCAAAAGGGGAGCACATTGGAAACCCTAAATACTCTATCTCATCCATGGCATCTTCATACGGGATACTATCAAGTGTTGGAATGGTCACTTTCTTTGTTTGGTTTTGATCTAAGAATAAACGAGGGTGGGCAAAGCTTTTTTTCACATCTGACAGCAGAAAATGTGCTTTCCAAAGCAACCAGTGCTTTGTCTTGTTGGTAAATCTTAATGCATTTATTCGAATGAGTATCGTTGCCATTTCCAGACTAATGGAAACCCTGCTTACTATATCTTCTAAACTATGGTAGGGTCCTGAAGAGTGCCGTTCATCTAGTAGTGCTTTTATCACCTTAGACTCCAGGTCAGAAACATGCTGAAAACCCAAAACAATGTTTTTATCAAAAATGACAGTTTCGAAGCTGCTTCTGTTCATACAAGGTTCTTCTATATGGGCACCTTTGAGCCGTGCTTCTTGCACATACTGCTCTGTACGATAGAACCCGCCAAAATTGTTGATGGTAGCAACCATATACTCAAGAGGAAAATAGGCTTTCAAAAAAAGACTTTGATAGCTTTCTACGGCATAGCTTGCGGAGTGCCCTTTGGCAAATGCATAGTTTGCAAAGCTCTCTATTTGAGTCCAGACCTCCTTGGTGAGTTTGGTGTCATACCCTCTTTCTCTACAGTTGTCAAAAAAGAGCTTCTCTACGGTTTTGAACTCTGTACGCTCCCTAAATTTCCAACTCATCCCTCGTCTCAAAACATCAGACTCTTCTAAGGTTAGCCCTGCGAAATAATGAGCTACCTTGAGTACATCTTCTTGGTAGACCATCACACCATATGTGTCGTCTAGTATTTCTGCAAGCACAGGATGTGTAGATGCTCGAGCTGCTGGGCTACGATGCCTTTTTATGTACTCGGCCATCATGCCACTATTGCTCACTCCTGGTCGTATGATAGAGCTAGCAGCCACGAGCCCCTTGTAGTCATCCACTTCTAGTTTTTTCATCAGAGCACGCATGGCAGGACTTTCCACGTAGAAACAACCTATAGCATCTCCTTTTCTGAGCAGTTCTTTGATTTTTTCATCTTGTTTGAATCGAGCGATATCGTCTATATCAAAATCAGCGGACAGAGGTTGGTTTTGTTTGATGATGGTAATGGCATCTTTTATTTTGCCGAGTCCACGTTGACCTAAAATGTCGTATTTGTATATACCGGCATCTTCGGCGATGTGCATGTCAAAGTGTGCCGTAGGAAAACCTTTGGGTGGCATGCTTGTAGCTCCAAAATACTGAATGGGTCTCTCTGTGATGACGATTCCACTACTGTGTATACTGAGGTGGTTTGGAAACCCATGGATGTATCGACTATACAGGAGGCACAGTTTTGCTACGTGGTCAAGTTCGTTAGGGTTTGATGTTCGCTGTATTGTTTTGATTTCATCTGCAGGTAGACCGAGCACCTTGCCTATTTCACGTATTACGGATCTAGCTTGGAAGGTTACAAAACTCCCCATTAAAGCGGTATTGGGAAATGTATCGAAAATGTACTTAGTGACATCATTTCTATCCCGCCAAGAGAAGTCTATGTCAAAATCTGGAGGAGATTTTCGACTAGGATTTATAAACCGCTCAAAGTAAAGATTGAGCTCTACGGGATCTACGTTTGTGATACGGAGAAGATAAGCTACCAGACTATTAGCTCCGCTGCCTCGACCTACATAGAAGTATCCCCGTTTCCGAGCATAGCTTACTATGTTGTGGTTGATCAGAAAGTAAGGAATAAAATTGCAGGTGTGTATTACGTCAAGTTCTTTGGCTAGACGGTCTTTTATTTCTTGAGACACGTTGTTTCCATATCTGTATTTTAAACCCTCTTTGGTCAGTTGTTGTAGGAGCTCATAGTCTCTTTTTGGAGTTTGGGTGAATGTGCGTTTGTTTTCTAGTTTGGTTTTATCATTGAAGTTGAAGTGTAGGCTGCAAGAGGAAAGAAGTTCTTTGGTGTTTTTCAGAAGGTTTTCATAGCCAGCATATAGATTTTGAAGCTCTGGTTGGTCATAAAAACGGTGGTGTGTTTCACCTTGCTCTTCTTTAGACAACATGCTCAGCAGTGTGTTTTTATCAATAGCACGCAGCAACCTGTGTGCGTTATAGTCTCTTTTGTTTCGGAAAGTGACAGGGCTTAGTGCCACACACTTTTCTGGAGCCCAACGTTCTTTATATTGGGTTTGGTAGAGAAATAGCTCAGTGTGATTTATGCCTATGTATTCGTTTTTTCGGAGTCTTCTTTTTGGAGCTTTTTTAAGTGGGTATATGATATAAGCTAAGGGAATGTTGATTCGTTTTGGAAGTGAGTTTTCGAGAAGGTATTCTGTGAGAAAGGTATTTATGTTTTGAAACCCAATATTGTTTTGGGCTATAGCTATAAAATGCTGCTTAGCCGTAGAGTGTTTATCTCTGAAATCTACTCCTAGGACAACGGGCAAACCTCTGTTTTGACATTCGAGTGCAAAGTAGAGGCAACCTGATGTGCTGTTTATATCTGTTAGAGCTATATGGCCAACCTCTGAGTCCACTCCTTCAGATAGCAGTTCTTTTGGGGACATTGTCCCATATTTGAAACTATAATATGTGTGACAGTTTAAAAACAAGGCTTGTTGTTTAGAATCTCGGTTTCCATGTTGACTAGCCAAATATCGAAGGAGCCAATGGCTAGGCACCTAGCAAAACATTGACCAGACAATTTTTAGGGCAAGATTTTTATCTATTCTGGATTTAGTAATATAGCCAGAGCTACGACTTACACCACAAAACATTATCGCTACATTTGTTTCAATATGAAAAACCTACCCTTTTTGATTGTCTTACTTTTTTCATTGGTAAAAGTGCAAGCGGCAGACTGGGACATGTTTCCTACAGATTCCATACGTTGGTATGGCTTGTATGGCATAGATTATAGAGACGTTATTACCACCTCAGAAGGGGTTACCTTACAACTAGAAGGGTCCAGCAAGTACCGCGTGTTGGATGTCGAACCAAAGGAAGAATATCACGGCCGAACGTATTATCGTACAGGAAACTCGGTATTTGGCAACCACATCGTGAAGACCGAAGGTTTCACATTTTTGGTTTTGGTAAACGACAGCATAAGAGAGCAAACAGAAGACACTTTTACTCTTTTAAACGACCCATCAGAGGGCAAAGAATGGACGTGCTATGAAGACCACTCAATTCTTATAACAGCTAAAAATGAGGAGTTGACTGTTGGTACTACCCCAATAGGAACAGACAGTATTCGAAGCATTAAAATTAGGGTTTACAATAAGACGACTGTAGAAGAATTATTTTATACCATCAAAGCAGGAAAACGTTTCGGTTTGATGCAGTTCTTTGATGTAGCAGAGTTTATGCGATTCAACCACTACACTCACTACACAGACATTTATGACCTAAAACCGTATAGAGAAATGACGGTAACGGAGTTTTATACCATACTGCCAGGAACAGAGACACACACCTATACAGGAGTAAGTTTTGAGCCAGGTTCTTGGGCCATACAAAACTATTATGCCACGAAGTTTTACTTAAAAAATGGAGAGCTTGTAAAAGACGTAGTGCACCTAGAGACCAGAGATCAGATGTTTCCAGGAGGAGAAAGCATCAGAGTCTGGGACACCACCACTGCAGAAAGTGTATTCTTAGAACAAACGGGAGATAATATTATTAATCCATTACCTACCGAATCTTCAATGTTTCAAGCCACTCTTACTATTGGAACTTACTGTGAAGACAGCTACATACTATCACAATGTATAAGTGAGCAATGTGGTAACTCTTGGGAGTATTTGTCTGAAGATACCGTGGTAGAAATTATGGGTGTGTATGATGGACGAGTTAGAATAAAACGTTTTGTAAGTGGAGTAGGTAAAACATATGAATCATACCAGGCTGGTGTTTCTTCTAGTGTTGACATTTTGTTGCGTACCGATTATCTAAAAAAGCAATCTTGTACTACAGGAAAACCTATCGGAAAATTGACAAGTATTGAAAATCATAGAGTTTCGTATGTTTCCTTTTCTCCAGTTCCTGCCAACGACTTTATCAATTTGCATGTTGATGAGCATTTAAAACATCAAAAGGTAAAGGTTTGCAATATTGCGGGAATCATTGTACTTAATGACCAACTAATCGCCGGCAGGTTGGATATAACTTCACTACCATCAGGAATATATTATCTGCAACTTGAAGACAACGATACGTTGTACAAAGGCAAGTTTGTAAAAAACTAGTTGGGCTGTGGTTGTTAATCAAACACGCAACTAGACAACTCTTAGGGCAAGGTTTTTATCTATTCTGGATTTAGTAATGTAGAAAAACATCTCTTAAATATAAATTTAAATGAACCTTTTAGACAACAATGGATACTAGTAGTATGAGAAGCACAAAACACATTAAAACTCTGCTATTGAGTATTGTTATGCTTACTGGAGCGACGGCTTCATTTGCTAAGGAAACAATAGAACGCCAAACGGTCTATTCGCTTGTAAAACAAAAACAAACGGTAGAATGGTATGCAGCACAGGCAAAACTTTGGAAAGAGTACCTAGACGAGAACCCAAAAGATGGAGAAGGGTGGATAA
>JBMYYN010000037.1:0-12888 GCA_049609445.1 Bacteroidia bacterium
TGCATTGTAAAACTCCAAAACCATACGGTAGTCCTCTGCCCATCCTTGAGGAGACGCAACCTTCATAATATCATATCCCTCCCACAAGCCTCCACTCCCTCTGAAAGTAGCTACACCACTTTCTGCACTAATACCTGCTCCACTTAATACAACTAATTTCTTTTTAGACATAATTTAAAGTTCATTTGCACAATTTTAGAATTATCCATTGAACAACTACCTCAAAGATATCATCAAAATCAGTTGGCCCATTATCATAGGTCAATTAGGTATGGTCTTTACCGGCTTTTTTGACACACTTATGGTAGGCCAACTTGGCACTGAGGAACTTGCTGCAGCAGGTGTAAGCAATAGCATATATTTCTTTATCGGCGTTTTTCCAATGGGTGTTACTATGGCCTTTGCTACCGTTGTGAGTATTCTGCAAGGCAAAAACAAAACTTCTTCCTACCATTTATTGGCAAGAGACAGTTTTATTCTGACTATACTATTAGCGATAGTCTCCAGTATCTGCATTTACGGGTTCATCCTGCACTTTGATATTTTTGAGCAGACTACGGAGGTTTCGAGTCTCGCCAAACCGTACCTGTCATTGCTGATGTGGTCACTCTCACCTATGCTCATATTCTTCTTCGCCAAAAATATTTGCGATGGATTTAGCTACACACTTGGCGGGATGATTATCACAATTTCTGGACTAATTCTCAATGTTTTCCTGAACTGGGTACTCATATACGGCAAACTAGGATTTGAGGCATATGGTCTAAACGGAGCGGGATATGCAACTATAATTTCGAGAATCTACCTCGCCATAGGCATGGTATTTTTAATGCTGAGATCATCTCACATTCCCGTCACTACATATTCGTTCTTTTCATCATTCCTTAAAAAATCCCGAATCACATTTTATAAGCAGATTATATCCATTGGTTTCCCTACAGGACTACAATTCTTCTTTGAAGTAGCTGCTTTTGCAGGTGCAGCTATAATGGCAGGATGGCTGGGTTCCAAAGAGCTTGCTGCTCATAATCTAGCTATCACTTTAGCATCTCTTACGTACATGTTTGCTGGAGGTATTGCGGCCGGAAGTAGTATCACAGTAGCCAAAGCTTACGGAAATAACAATTTGCAAAATGTCAAACAATATGGCACCAATGGCTTAAAACTTGGACTAATTGTGATGACCATTTTTGCAGCCATATTCTTATGTTTTGACGAAGCGTTAGCATCACTTTTTTCAGAAGACAAAGATGTCATAGCTATGGGAGCTCAATTGCTGATCCTCACGGCATTCTTCCAGCTAAGTGATGGAATTCAAGCTGTCTCTGTAGGTATACTTAGAGGTGTCTCAGATGTAAAAAAGCCTAGTCTGCTTATTTTCGTTGCCTATTGGATAATAGCCATGCCTATAGGATACTGGCTATCTACCTCTTCTACGTTATTCCCTTTTGCACATGGCGTTAATGGAATATGGATAGGTCTTAGTATCGGACTTACAATATCTGCCACGGCTCTTTGTTACAGATTTTATTACTTACTTCGTACTAAATGAGAATTTTACTTATAATCTTTATTTCGTTTCTAACGACCTTTTCTTCTTATGGTCAAATGTCCATAGGTTTAGTCGGGGAGCCTACCTTGAACATCACCAAAGTAGGTGATTCGCCTCAAGATGAGAGCAAAACTCTGGAGTCATTAAAAACAAAGGATTATACCCTTGGATTGGGTGTAGAGATTAGGAAACAGATCGACAGATACACTTCTATTACCTTCATACCTGGGTATCAACAATCCAATATGCTTCTAGTGAAAGAAGACCTTCATTTATTTGACATAATTCACCCTCAAATTCCTGAAATCAGAGATTTCGCCCAAGCGGCTCAAAAAAATGCGTACCTTCACTATAGACACGCATACGCAGGCACTCAAGTCATATATGCAAAAAAACTAAGAGTGAGAACCTCAGACAGTAAACTAGGCTTTGAAATCGGTGGTGGTTTAGGTGCTTTCCTGCTCATTAAGGATGACATCAAAGTAAGAACTGAAGGATTTGCTGTAAATGGCAACTACACCCAGACCATTGACGACAGTACTGGATTAGACGCTCGTCCATTTCTTGTTAATTTATCAGCAATTGCTGACTTAAACTACCGTGCTACACCTTCTGTTCATGTTTTTGCTGGAGCTAAATTAACCGCTCCATTGACATCGGCTAGCACCTCATTACCAAAGATTACGATTTTCACGCCAGCACTGAGACTAGGCTTAAGATACATTCTATAGAGAAGATGCTAATCTATAAGGTAGATTTCACCACTTGCTATCTTAGGGCGGCCGTATCCATTTTCAGGAAGCATGTATCTGATTAAGAAGAAGTAATTACCTCCATGACACATCTTACCCTGATACATCCCGTCCCAACCAAATCCATCTGCAGAATTATCGCTACTATATAGCAACTCTCCCCATCTACTGTATACTTCCATAGACGTGATATCTACATTTCCACTGGGTTGAAAAATATCATTTAAACCGTCACCATTTGGTGAAAACGCACTTGGTATAAATATATCACATACGTATGGTAAAAACTCCAATGTCACCTCATCAGAAGCAGACCCACATTTATTGGTAGCTGTAACACTGTACGTCCCTGATTCAGTTATTTCCCTTACACCTCCTCCAGAGTATCCGTCATTCCATACATAAACTCCTTCAGCTGCTCCAATGTTTACATATACCACTCCATCTCCACAAAGCAATGAATCCGATCCAAGATTGACGTATGGAGCAGTAATCTGATTTACATTTATTGTTTCTCTATGGGAGCACCCGTTAACTCTTTTTTCTACCCAAACTTCTCCTCCTGTACTTACATTGATAAACGAGTCCATTGCTCCTGTGCTCCACAATATGCTAGCCGTATCTTTCGTCACTTCCAATCGAATAGACTCCCCTACACAGACAGTCGTATCATCCAGCATATCAAATACTGGTAGAGGAAAAACTCTTGTAGTAACTTCTGCCGTATCTTTACAACCGTCTACATCTACAACATATTGAACCACATTTTCTCCCAAAGTAGTAGGATCAAATGTCCCCGTATTTATATTGATTTTTGATGATATCCACGTACCTCCTGCCATTGAAGTCGTGAGTTGTACAGGGTCGTCCCCTTCACAGTACCTAGAATCCAATCCTGAAATAGTATTATTCGGTTGAGGTATAACTACCACGGTATCTTTGTACTGAGCATAACAAGCATTTTGATCAGTAACCTCTAGTTCAAATTCGTACTCACCTGCAGACGCATATGAATGATTAGAAGAACTATCTCCACTGGTGTTTCCATCTCCAAAATCCCAAGAATGAACTAACTGAGAATTAGTGGAATTATGCTCAAACAAGAAAGAATTATTCTTCATGCACATAAGGGTATCATAAACTAGCAGGGAAGAATCAATAGGAGAAGGAAATACCTCCACTTGCATAATTACTGAATCTAAGCAATACTCTATACGGTTCTGCGTAGATCTCAAGATCAACTTAACAGGATAAACTCCTGGTTCGTCATAAGTCTTGTGAACTCGAATCTGATTTGTCTCAGACCCTCCATCACCAAATGTCCAATATAACTCAAACTCATCTATTAACGGTGAACCTGATACCCCAATCAAAGGTTTAAATTCCCAAGAAGTGTTAAAGTGAAAATAATTCTCAGATCCATCTGGTTTGTAAAAACACTGCTGTTGTGTATACCCTTTCAAGACAGAATCTGCAGTTAGAACAAAATTAAATTCTGGCAACGGTGCGACAGTATCTTCTTTTACCATAGTATCCTTGCATCGGTACGATGATACTTCTAAGGATACCTCATATATCTTATACGTGTCGTATGAATGACTCGCATTTGCTGTAGAAGCAGTATTCCCATCTCCAAAAGACCAATTATAATTTAGTGCTGAAGAAGCATCTTGTGTAGCAGAAGAAGTAAAATTGGACAAGTTTACATTTTCGCACTGATATGAATCATCAATCGAAAAATCTGAAGTAATATTTTTTGTTTTTACTGATACTTCAGGATAATCATCGACTTTATACTGATACAACACTCCTCCTCCATTGTATTCAAAAACTGAAATATAATAAGTCGTATTCTTTCTTAAGTTTTCGATTACGACAGAATTCAAAGTTCCGTTATACACAACATACTGACCCGTACCAAGCATAGACCCGTAGCCGTATCTAGAATCACCTCTATATGGAGTATTGGATGCTGGCAAAGAAGTCAACGATGAGCCCTCTGAAATCACTACTAACCGTGCGACTCCATCTCCATTAGTCCATGACATTGTGATTTGAGAACAAAATGTACTCGTAGCTTGAAGCGACCCCGCTTTAACTGATGGCACCTGAGCAAGTGTCAGGTTTACCACAAGCCAAGCCAACAATGTAGTCGCAAACAATCTCATTCTAACTTTCAAAGGTAATATTTTCAATTCCACGATGTAGCATCATAATTTAATTAAATGTCATAAAATGATGATATTATTGAGTTTAAACTTTGGGAATTTGAAACTACATTTGCAAATGTTATACCCCTGCTTAACAAACTATTTTCTTCACCAAAAATGCTTACTGGGTTTCTAAACCAGTATAGTTAATAGTTAGTTTAGTTAGATAAAGGAGTGCTTCGGTGCTCCTTTTTATTATATCCTAGCTACGATTCCTAGTGGCAAAATTTGACCAGTTCTAGACTTGAGGCATAGTTCAGAAATATCAACATCCCTATCACCGAAATAATCAGTCATCATATTTTGAATTATGTAAGGAGACAACCCAAGAGAATACACATTCAGAACTAAAAAACCATCTTTATCTAACAACTGTGAAACCTGCTGAAGAAGCATGCCGAGTTTTTCTTCCAACTTCCACCTTTCTCCCTTAGTCCCTATACCATATGCTGGCGGGTCAAGAATGATTCCTTGGTAGCTTCTACCTCTCTTCACCTCTCGACTTACAAATTTGAGAGCATCCTCTACTACCCACCGAATGTCTCTCAATTTACTATGCTCTTGATTCTCGCTTGCCCAATTAACGACTTGCTTTATAGAGTCTACATGGACCACATCTACCTCCGCAGCCTTCGCTGCCAAAGATGCACCTCCAGTATAAGCGAATAGATTTAGTACGCTAGCTCCTCCTCTGAATGCCCTACTTTTTTTATAGATGTAATCCCAATTTGCAGCTTGTTCAGGAAATATTCCCACATGCTTGAATTGAGTAAAATTAAGTTTCATCTTAAGACTCTTCTCAAACAGTCCGTACTTGATATACCAGGATTTTCCGTTTCCTTTAAGCTTCCACTCTCCCTTATGACTTCCTTTCTGAGCAAAACTACCAGTGGCCATACCTTCCCATTCCCGTCTAGAAAGTCGAGGACTCCAAATCGCTTGAGGCTCAGGCCTTTCCAATATGTGATGTCCAAACTTTTCTAGTTTCATCCCATTACCAGAGTCTATCAACTCATACTCGTCCCAGTGTAAAGGGAAAATCGCTTTTATCATACAATTATTATTTCTTCAGCATTTAAGCTTCTCTTGTTATTCATTCTGAGAAAAATGCTTGCTAATGTAGCTACATCTGCCTCGCAGTATATTCTAATTCTTTTTAGATCTTTATCCAAATAATACGTTTCGAATATCATACTACCATCTAATTCATCTTTGGACGAAGGCACTTCGAACAAAGCTGCAAGCAGATCCAACGAGGTATAATTCTTAAAATCTCCAAACTTCCATAGTTGCATGGTATCTAAATGCTTCACGTCCCATGGCTTCTTACCCGCAAGGTCTAAAATGTCAGGCATCGCAATTTGATTTACAATAATTCTTCTACACAGATAAGGAAAATCGAATTCCTTCCCATTGTGAGCACATAAAAAATGTGATTTTGCATAATAGTTTTCATTCAACAAATCGCAAAAGTCCTCCAGCAATTTCTTCTCATCATCTCCAGAAAAACTTTTAATCCTAAACTCTCTACCTCCATTTGATTCAGTCAAAAAACCAACGGATATACAGATGATTTTACCAAATTCTGCATATATACCTGCACGTGGATACAATTCTTCTGGAGTCTGTTCGCCTTGCGACAAGCGTTCTGATTTCTTGATCCAAAGATTCTTCCATCTATCATCAAGCTCTTTAAAACTTGCAGCTCCTGGGACTGTTTCTATATCTAAAAAAAGTATATCTTCCATCTGACTACCAACTTCCTCCTGCACCTCCACCGCCAAAGCTTCCACCGCCAAATCCTCCGCCGAAGCCACCGCCTCCGCCCCCCGGGAATCCTCCACCTCCACCTATCCAAATAGGTGGTCGAGATCTTCCTCTGTGACGTGGATAATCATGCGTGTAGGTTCGTCCATCATTGCCTCCACTACCTAGTATCATAATGATGATAATGAAAATAACAATGATGACCCAAACAGGTATTCCTTCTCCATCAGCATCTTTCCCATCATTTACAAATTCTCCTTCGAGGTATTTAATGGCTTGATCTGTTCCTTCGTCAAAACCTCTTCCGTATTGCTCTTTCCTGAAATTTGGTTTTAATGCTTGCTCTATTATCCGTTTAGCATAGATATCTGGTAGTGCTCCTTCTGCCCCACGTCCTACTTGAATAAACATTTTTCGGTCGTTGATTGCGGCATAAAACAACACTCCGTTGTCTTTCTCTTTACCACCTATGCCCCAACTCTTAGCAAGTCTGTATGAATAGTCAAAAACATCGTCTCCTTCCAACGAACTTTCCGTTACGATAGCAATTTCCGTAGATGTAGAATCATAGTATGCTTGAAGCTTTCTCATAAGATAAAGCTCCGCCTCAGAATCCAATACATTGGCGTAGTCTTGAACCCAACGATTATTCGTTGGAGCAGGAGGAGTCTTTTTACCGAAGGCTAAAAAGCTAGCGAACGAAACAAATAGCAGTATTGTGTATCTAACCGTAGCTAATTTCATCAGGCAATTCATTTATATCTCCACTTTCATATGGGAAGTATTTCTTCATTTGTACTCCCACTTCTTGCACACCCTTACATATGCCTTCCACAACTGTACCTGCCGAAAAGTTTTTTCTCATAATACTCGCTGTACTTTCCCAAAAGTCTCGAGGAACTACGGCATCTATTCCTTTATCTCCGACAATAGCAAACTTTTTCTCTTTTAATGCAACATAAAGTAGCACTCCGTTTCTCGCTTCTGTCTTTTCCATTTTCAAGTGTGAGAAAACATTATTTGCCTTAAACACAGGATCAGTTTTACACCACTTGTCTATGTGTATACGGATCTCACCTGAAGTGTTCAACTCTGCTTCAGCAATAGATTGCAGCACTTTTCTTTCCTCTTCTTCAGAGAGGGGTTCCCATTTGAAAAAAGACATTTAGTTCTACTAAAATTCTACTGTAGGAGCATCCTCAGACCCTGGATCTGCTTCAAAATAAGGTTTCTTATTGAAGTCAAACCACCCTGCATAGATTACTCTAGGAAATTGTCTGATATAGGTGTTATAGTTTTTTGCAGCGTCATTAAAATTATCCCTAGCTACATTAATTCTATTTTCTGTTCCTTCCAGCTGAGCCTGAAGTTCAAGAAAATTTTGATTTGCTTTCAACTCTGGGTAGCGTTCAACAGTCACAAGTAATCGCGATAAAGCTCCACTTAACTGACCTTGTGCCTCTTGAAACTGCTTAAGCTTTTCAGGTGTTAGATTCGTCGGATCGATTGTAGTTTGAGTAGCTTTTGCTCTAGCTTCTATCACTTTAGTCAGAGTCTCTTGCTCAAAATCCGCATACCCTTTTACGGTATTCACCAAATTAGGAATCAGATCCGCTCTTCTTTGATAAGAGGACTCCACTTTTGCCCATGCTTGGTCCACTCCTTCTTGTTGACTCACCATTTCGTTGTATCCACAAGATGAAAACAACATTACAATTGCTAGTAGGGGAAATAATTTCAAAATATTTTTCATTCTAAATTGGTATTAATTGATTGTCCACAAATGTATCGATTGACATTAAAAAAATAACATTGATTCTATCTGTCGGGCGATATTATAGTTTAGATTTGTCTAAAATGAAGACTAATCGACTTGATTATATAAACATTGGCCTGATGGCCCTTGCTTTTATTCTAGCCGTAAAATTACCTTTCCATGTATTCCTACTGTCGTATGCCATACTCGGCCCGCTGCACTATCTGACTGAGATAGGGTGGCTAGATGACCGAAACTATTTTGCAACCAACAAGAAGGATATATGGATTTTAGTGATTCTATGCCTCTTGATGACTTTTGGTTTTTCTTATCACCAATTTGACAATTTTGAGTTTTCCAAAACATGGGCTAATCAGATTGACGATTCCTCATTTAAACCTATCTCCTCATTTTTGCTAAAGTATGAACGAAGCTTCATCTTTTTGGCCTTTTATACGGCTATCATGATGACCTTCGTCAAAAAAACAGAGTTAAGGTACGGTCTTATGGCAGTCGGACTAGTATTTGCATACTTACTTAATGGAATAACGGCATATACCATGATTGTCGGAATAATGTTACCTACGATTATTCACGTATATGTTTTCACAGGAGCATTTATTCTTTTTGGGGCCTTAAAGTCCAAAAGTATCTCAGGATACACCTCACTTTTCGTCTACTGTTTTATACTCTTTCTTATAATCTATTCTAGACCCCAAGCAAGCGACTACACATTGGACGGTTATTGGCTCGAAGCAATGTTAGAAAGTAAATTTGTAAGCCTCAATGAAGCCATCGCTACTTACTTAGGGTGGGTATCTCCAGGAAGATACATTGTGCAAACTCCACAAGGCAACGTACTTTCTTCCATTGGTCTCAAAATGCAAATCTTTATTGCCTTTGCATACACCTATCATTACCTCAATTGGTTTAGCAAAACCAAAGTTATCAATTGGCACAAAGTGTCTCGGAAGAGATTGGTCATTGCAGGTATCATCTGGATTTTTTCAATAGCCCTATACCTATACGATTACAAAGTAGGTTTAGCAGCTCTTTTCTTCTTGAGTGTGCTACACGTATTCTTGGAGTTCCCTCTCAATCATTTGACATTTGTTGGAATATATAAGGAAATCAAATCGCGAATCAAGTCATAAATGAGAATCTGTCTTTTCATATTCTCAATTTTCTTTACTTTCTTCGGTTATAGCCAAGTGGTAGAAGATTTCTCCGATGGGAATTTCACACACAATCCAATTTGGTTTGGAGATGGAGCCAAGTTCGTCGTTGAGAACAATACGTTAAAAAGCAATAGCAACGTTCCATCCGACATTTTCTATCTAAGCACGGTCAATAAGCTAGGAAAGGGAGATCTCGAATGGAGATTTAAAGTGAACATGAAATTCAGCACTTCGGGTGCTAATTATACGGATGTCTATCTCATGTCCAACGGAGCTAATCTCACTACCGTTTCAGATGGATACTTCTTACGAATAGGAGACACCAAGGATGAGATATCACTATACAAGGTTGTTTCAGGCACGAAAACCAAGATAACTGATGGAACTGACAATAAAACACATAACAAGACTATAAATATTCGAATCACAAAATCTGCGTTTGGCTCATGGGATGTACAAGCAGACTACAACGGTGGTACTAATTACGAACATGAAGGCTCAGTGGTAGACAATGACATAACAAGTAGTTCTTACTTTGGCTTTGCAATCAAACAAAGCACATCGAGTTTTCATCTCAAGCATTTTTTTGATGACATATATGTCGGCCCTATCATCAAAGATACGCAAAAGCCATTCGTTCTATCTTCTGATTTTAGGGACAAAAACACGATTCTGATAGTTACCAACGAAATTACAAATCCTATTAAGTCTGACTTTTCCTTGAATAATGGATATGGACCACCCAATCAGGTAAGCATAAACCAAAATACAATTACTCTTACTTACTTATCAGAATTTGCTACAGATTCTTATGAACTAACAGTAGAGTCTTTAACAGACCTCGAAGGAAATACATTAGACACTATACTAACCTTGGACTTTGTAAATTCCAGACTGCCTACTCAATCTGAAATAGTCTTTTCCGAAATATTTCCAGACCCGACTCCAAGTATTGGTCTTCCTTCTGAGGAATACATCGAATTGTACAATACCACAACTGACCACATAAATCTAGAAAACTGCACTTTTTCTGATGGTGGAACCGTTGGAGAATTCACATCTATTGTCATTCCTCCAAAGGAATACCTTATCATCACTAAAAAAGGAAACGGTCCTTTATTTGAACCCTTCGGTCCCACTGTGGAGTTAAATAGCTTTCCAGCCCTGAACAATGCTGGTGATAATCTAAAGCTTTCCTCTCCCACAGGTACATTATTAGATTCCATCAATTATGATGACAGTTTTTATGGAAGCGACATAGCCAAACAAGGAGGATATTCTTTAGAAAAAATTTCATTTTCAGGTCAATGTGTAGGTGCAAAAAACTGGAGAGCAAGTGAAGCTTCCATTGGCGGAAGCCCTGGGATTGAAAACTCTGTGCACATGAATTTTGAAGATTCTGAAGCTCCTAATGTCATATCTGTTTCTATATCAGGGCCTAACCAGCTTACTGTTATACTTTCAGAAAATTCATTGGATGCGTTATCAGAAAGTCTATCCAATTACAGAATTATTGAACTCAATGAAGAGCCGATCTCCATCTCTTTAGACATACAAAATAATTCGATTTTCTTAACATTTGAAACCGAGTTTGTAGCCAATACTCTACGTACCTTGGCAATCACACGTCTAGAGGATTGCGTTGGAAATTTCGTG
Source organism: Bacteroidia bacterium (assembly GCA_049609445.1). Taxonomy (GTDB): domain Bacteria; phylum Bacteroidota; class Bacteroidia; order NS11-12g; family UBA9320; genus UBA9320. The sequence goes on from JBMYYN010000037.1 coordinate 10,872, forward strand.
TCTGATGTCTTGGTTAAAATTATAAAAACAGACATAGCCAATGATGATGATATTATTATAAATGAACTGTTGTTTAACCCGAAAGATGACGGTGTTGACTTCATTGAAATATATAACAAAAGTGATAAGTATATCGACCTATCTACCTTAATACTAGCGAGATATAATAAAAATCAGCGTCAGGATTACCGTAGAGCAGGAAGTGAGGGCAGTATCATATATCCGAAACAGTACCTTGCCCTTTCTAAAGACACCATCTCTACAAGAGAACAATACAAATGCGGCAACCTGGCTCAAGTAAATAGCCTTCCTGCAATGAGTAATGATGAAGGAATTATTCTGCTCTTAAACGCAGATTCCCTTGTACTTGATTCCGTTTCATATGACGAGGACCAGCACTTTGACTTACTCTCAAGTTTTGATGGAGTTAGTCTCGAAAGAATAAGCCCTGAAAAAGCTGGAAACCTAAAAAGCAACTGGCACTCAGCTTCTTCTGCCGCAAATTTTGCAACACCCGGATATCAAAATTCGCAATACCGTCAGCTAAGTAGTCAGCGTAGTTCTGTCGAATTAGAGAGTAAGACTTTCTCTCCAGATGGCGACGCTTATGAGGATGTCTTGGTACTCAACTATAAAACTGAAAAGAGCGGAACAGTGCTAAATGGATATGTATATGATTTAGCAGGAAGGCTGCAACATCAGCCCTTCAATAATGAACTTATAGGTAGTGACGGTTTTCTAACTTGGGATGGCATTACAAACGACGGAGTAAAACTACCTATTGGTAATTACATCCTACTTATCGAGACTTTTTCATTAGATGGCCAAGTGACTAGAACTAAACTTGCATTTAGTCTCTTTGGAACATTCTGAATTGAGGTATATTCGTTACCTATTTACCGTATTAAACAAATGCTGACAACAGAATCATCTTCCAATCATGACAACTTAGAACTGAAATCTACACTCGAGCTTCTTGAAGGAATGAATAAAGAGGATATAACAGTTCCTCAAGCTATTTCCCTAGAACTTGAATCCATTCAGCATCTTGTGGAAGCAGCCTATGAAAAAATGAAAAATGGTGGACGACTTTTTTATCTAGGCAGTGGAACAAGTGGAAGATTAGGAATAGTAGATGCGAGTGAATGTCCACCTACATATGGGGTTCCTCATGGACTTGTTGTAGGAATCATTGCTGGTGGCGACCCCGCTATACGTAATGCGGTAGAAAATGCCGAAGATGACCCGCTTCAAGGATGGTACGATCTCCAAGAGCATAGCATATGCAAACGAGACTATGTGATCGGCATCAGTGCGAGTGGAACAGCTCCCTATGTCATAGGTGCACTAAATCAATGCGTAGCAAACAAAGTTTCATGTGGTGCCATTTCTTGTAATAAAAACAGCCTAATAGGAAACATCGCAAATGAGGCAATAGAAGTAGTGGTGGGCCCTGAGTTCGTGACAGGTAGCACAAGAATGAAAAGCGGTACTGCTCAAAAACTCATTTTAAACATGATTAGTACTAGCCTTATGATCAAGCTGGGACATGTTCAAGGAAACAGCATGATAGACATGCAATTGAGCAATAAGAAACTTGTAAAAAGAGGAACAAACATGATTATGGATCAAACTGGCTTAGATGAGCAGACCTCAAAAGAGCTTCTGCTGAAACATGGTAGCGTAAGGAAGGCAGTGGAAAACGCATGTAAGTGGTAGTCCAATTGTTCACTCTAAAGACTTAAAGTCTCATCTTTTGGATACTTGATACTGTAACCATAAGTTATAGTTTCTTTCCCACGACTTCCTAGTTTTATTTCCCAAGACAATAGACCACGAGACTTGTTTAGTTTCCCTCCTCCATACGTAGATGAGATCACTATCTTTTCGTTTTGACTAACAGGCATATGATCCTCTATAACCAAGTTTATTTCTCCGTCATTTTTGTTCTTTATTTTGATTTCATATTCCGCAGTGTACTCCTTACTGTTTTCTAATAGTTTCTTTTTCACTTCGC
>JBMYYN010000038.1:0-12310 GCA_049609445.1 Bacteroidia bacterium
TTCACTGATAAAATTGGCGTCCGTTATATACGTAAATCTTCCTATTCTAAAACCAAAAACAGGTAACTTATAATGAAGAACCTCGATTGGGGTTATTTGAAGACCCTTAACTTGAAAAGGACTATTTCCTATCACATGAAGATTCAGATCTGGTACACCAGGATACTTATGGGTAGCAAATGCATAATGAAAATCATTTTTCAAGGTCCTCTCTACTTCTTCGTTTCCAAATACATCCATGGGCTGCTTGGTCTTCCAATTGAACCCTCTTATATCATCAAACCCAGCTGTATGATCCTTATGTCCGTGTGTAAACACAACAGCGTCTAGTCGTTTCACTTGATGGGTCAGCATCTGCTGTCTAAAGTCTGGCCCTGTATCAATAACTATGGTCGTGTCACCCTCTTCAATCAAAACACTGCTACGTAAACGTTTATCCCTACTATCTGTAGATAAACATACTTCACAATCACATGCTATAATTGGTACTCCTTGAGAAGTTCCTGTGCCTAAAAAGGTGACTTTCATTCGTACACAAAGATATTCTAATTTAAGGTATGAGCTCTTTTAGACTCTCTTTGTAATGCAATGTCTGGTAAGGAACCTGCTGTTGAATAGCTTGAGTGGCATACTCGGATAAGTACCAACCCAACGGGATGATTTTATCGTCAGTTCTATCCAACTCTATAAATACGGCTGAGTCGCCATCATATAAATTGTTTAATCTCGCATTCTTCTCATCAAAGTGACCACTATTTACCCATACTTTACTAAATGTATTGATCGGACCTAAAAGCTCATGCATACCTCCTATGGCTGTCTTGTATTCCACTTTGGTATTTTTAATAAATATCAGATTAAACTTTAAGTTATAACCTTTGTCATTGGCCAATCTTCTGATATAAGAATAAAGCTCCAGCATGGCAGTCGCTCCCATATTTTCAACATATCCACCATCTACCAAATGCCCCCACTTATTTCCATTTTTGTCATAAACTAGTCCAGGAGGTGTGATGAATGGAAATCTAGAACTAACACTTACCGCCGTGCTAATTGGCATATCCTTTTGTGTCACATCAAATAGATCTTCAGACAGAGAAAACACGTCATCTCCCGCCTCTACATTGCTTAAAATGGTTCTAAAACCGTTCTCCACTCTCGTGGAGTTGAAGATGTACATGCATTCATCCTTTTTGTAAGTTTCTATGAATCCATCTTCCAAAAAAGAATGATCATTTAGTCTAGCTGCACTTTCCCAAGAGTACTCCAGTGCTTTGGCTCTATCTACTCTATAAATGGGGAAGGGTAAAAACTTCTGCAAAAGATCAGGAACTACTAACCATGATGTGACCGGAGCTAAAAAGTCCTTATTCAATATATTGTGGGCGTCATTAGTAAGATCAAGAGACTTCCTAGAAAGCAACCCCTTGTATGTAGCGACACCCAAACTTCCACCTGAAACAGAACTATATGCATAGGTATGTCTATCAAAGTTTGAATTGGATTCTTGCAACTCTGATAATACCTGGGCGGTCCAGTATGCACTCCTGACTCCACCTCCCTGACTAGCCACCAAGAAAATAGGTACTGTGTCTGTCTCTGCCTTAACTCTCTTTTTATACCAAGCATCAAAATGCTCTTCTATACTTGGCCGATCTACTACTGTGGACTCTAGAGTTCTGATTTTGTGATTATTGTTAAAAAAACTAAATCCAATCACCATTACTATCAGCGTGAACGTAAAAGGAAAACGAAATCGTTTTTCGGCATAGTCAAAAAATGTAGCTATCACTAGCCAAGAACCAAGAGCATACAGTATGATGGTGCCGGAGCCCAAAAACTGAGGCAACCTCACTGGTGACAGCACAATAAGAATGAAAAAGCTCGCAATAAAAAATAGACGAAACAAAATCCATTTACCTTGTTTGTTCCATATAAATTGGGCTGGATATGCTTCATTTTTGACCTGTACATAGTCAGGTATATTTAGAAGTTTCCATTTGTTTCTACTCAAAAACTGAATTACTATATCTTTCCTCAGATAGTAAAATACATATAGCCAAAAAGCCAAACAGAGCCCAATATACACTAGTGGGTTTGTCCACCCGGTGACTCTCAGAGACCCTATTGAAAATATCAATAATGGAACAACACCTAGAACTCTCGGGATGAGAACTTGAGCTTGAAGTGCATATCTACTACTGTACTTCAAAAAATGAAAAGTCGTAAAATGTAAGATGATGCGAGAAGCTCTCCAGCTCTGCCAGCTCCACCACAACGCAGCTAAAAGAACAAAATAGGTATGAAAGACGACTAGGCCACCACCTGTCAATCTATACGCCTGTATAATATCCTTGCCTTGTTCCATCACTATCAGTGCAATGACACCGATCAATTGAAAAAAGAGAATAATCCAACAAGCCTTTAGGACGATATAGTAATTAAATATCCGCTTAAGCATGGATTGTCATAAAGATACAGAATTTTACTCTTAAATAATGATTAGCAGAGACTTACTTTTGGTTATATGGCATTAGATTACAATTAAATGAAGAATCTATCCGACCAACTAGTCAATGACTAGTATACCTTCTTCATCATTTTAGCAAAATCAGACTTAAACAGATTTCTACTCTTGAATACCGTAGTATTGAAGAATAAGTTGAAGCTAGGTGTTTTATTGACCAATGAGCCTGACTCGCTTGAAATAGGATGCGTGTATTTAATTCCAGCAAAAACCTTTTCAACTTTGATAGCGATTGAGCCACTTATATCTGAAACATCATTTTCATTAATATAAGCAGCAGCTAGATTCACTTTCTTTGTGCTAAAATCAATGCTTGCTTTCCCATAATATTGGTCATCGTTCATTACAAAAATAGCTGAAGGAAAAAGAGCGTTATACTCGCCAAAATTGATAAAACCTCCTACTAAGACATTAGCTGTAAACGGGATAGATCGAGTTTCACTTGTGGTCAACGAGACATTGTTTCCCATTATGTTTTCTATACCTGCTCCCACAATAAGGTTTTTATAAGTCATACTAGCTCCTATTTCCATATCAAAATAGTCTACAGAACTACGAATCTCACTTAAGCTTTTGACCGATTTGACTTCACCATTGATATCCTTAAACACATATCCTGAGGAGCTATCATAGCCAGGAACGGTAAGACTCTTGCTATTGAACTTGAGAGAAGCACCATATCGCCACTGAAATTTCTTATCTGTGTTTGTTTTCCGGCCATATGTTAGGTTAAACATGTTATTGGAAACATCGTCCGTAAAAGTTCTCTCCACTCCTATCATATAGTTTCCCATTTTTAGAGGTATTCTACCTTCTAGCATAAACTGATAACTTTCATTTATCTCAGCATCAGAAAGCACTCGTATGAGGTCTTCTTGTATACCAGCCAATGCAGGATTGATTTTTCCTGGTTGACGGATATCCTTACCACTACTCAATTCTAGGTTTTGCCCGGACACCAATGTGTAAATTAAAAATAATCCTACTACTCCTACTATTCTCATAACCGCAAAGTTCCACATTTTTAATTCAATTTACTTGACCAGTTATTAAAAGAAAAAAATGTGGTTAAGCTACTTTTTTCACGTTGACGAATTATCTAGATATACTACCTTCGCCCCGTGCTAATTCAAGAGTTATCTCACCCTATATTTAAAATCGTCTCTGAAGAATCCAAAAAACTTGGATACGACACTTTTGTAGTAGGCGGATTTGTGCGAGATATATTTCTAAAAAGACCCTCTAAAGACCTTGATTTTGTCACTGTAGGAAGTGGAATAAAACTAGCCACTGCTGTAAAAAACAGATTAGAAGGTTCCCATCTGAATGTCTTCAAGAACTTTGGAACTGCTCAAATAAAAACAGATGACTGGGAATTTGAATTTGTAGGTGCAAGAAAAGAATCCTACGACCGTAATAGTAGAAAACCAAAGGTTGAAGATGGAACATTTGAAGATGACATATATCGTAGGGACTTTACGATAAACACGCTCGCTATCAGCCTCCAAGAAGAAAGCTATGGAGATCTGATAGATACTTTCGGCGGATTAGATGATCTCAAAAAAGGAACAATAAGAACACCTCTAGACCCTAAAATAACTTTTAGTGACGACCCTCTCCGTATGATGAGAGCCATTCGTTTTGCAACACAACTAAACTTTAAAATAGATTCTGAGACTTTAGCGGCATTGGGTTCTGAGGCAAATCGACTCTCTATCATATCACAAGAAAGAATCACCGACGAACTTCAGAAAATCATCAAAAGCAGAAAACCTAGCATAGGATTCAAGCTCTTGTTTGACACTAAGTTATTACACGAGTTTTTTCCTGAGATGGTCAAACTACAAGGAGTAGAAGTACGCGAAGGGAAAGGTCACAAAGATAATTTCTATCATACGCTACAGGTACTTGACCAAGCTTGTGAAAGAACGAATGACTTATGGGTAAGATGGTCGGCAATAATGCACGACATAGCTAAGCCACCGACCAAGCGGTTTGTAAAAGGTGAAGGTTGGACATTTCACGGGCATGAAGACAAGGGCTCTCGAATGGTAAAACCTATCTTTAAACGATTAAAACTTCCACTAGGAGAACCGATGAGACGCGTTAGAAACCTGGTTAGACTGCACCTTCGTCCTATCGCCTTGACAAAGGACTGCATCACAGATTCTGCAGTTAGACGATTGATATTTGATGCGGGGGAAGACTTGGAAGACTTACTGATCTTGTGTAAAAGTGATATCACTACCAAGAACAAAGAAAAAGAGCGAAGATTTCAAGCCAACCTAGTCAATGTAGAAGAAAATATAGCAGCCGTAGAAGAGCGAGATCGTATCCGAAACTGGCAGCCCCCGATAGATGGAGCAGAGATTATGAAAATATTTGGAATTGGTCCCGGCAGAGAAATTGGCATAATCAAGACTGCTTTAAAAGATGGCATCCTAGATGGAGTAATCAAAAATGACTACGACGATGCATTTAAATTTGTATTAGAAAAAGGAAAACAATTAGGTTTGCATAGTAATGAGCTTGGTATTTAGATTAAAGGTTGTATTTGAAGACGTTGATGATGTAGAAAGAATCATAGACGTAAGTGCCAAAAATACTTTTCGAGATTTTCACAATGCTATTCAAGAGTCTATAGGCTTTGATAAAGTGAAACAAGCCTCATTTTATAAAACTACAGATAATTGGAGACCAGGAGAAGAGTTTTGTACAGACCCAAAACCAAAAGCAAGAGCAGCAGGAGCTTCATCTCTAGGCAAATTTATTGATGACCCACATCAAAAATTCCTATATGTATACGACCCCGAAGGCGGTGATTGGCACCTACGTGCAGAGGTTATGAAGCTTTTTAGAGCTGAAATGGGTGTCGACTATCCTGTAGTATTCAAAAGTACAGGAATCTCACCAAAACAGTACGTAGACCCTAAGACCACAGTCAAAGATCCTAGTGCCAAACTTTTCAAAGAAGCAGACTCTATTATAGATAAACTGTCTGATGATGATTTGGATGATGACGACGAAGAGGATGAAGATGAGGAGGACGAAAAGGATGAATTCAATCTCTTTGGAGATGAGGTAGACGAGTCTGAGATAGATGAGTCGCAAATCAATCATGGAGCACCTGACCAATCCTAGATTAATAGTTTTAGCTGGTCCTACCGCGGTAGGAAAAACTTCATTGGCTATAAAGCTGGCTCTTCATCTCGATACAGAAATAGTCTCATGTGATAGCCGACAGTTATTTAAAGAACTGGATATTGGAGTTGCTAGACCCACACAAGATGAACTTTCTCAGGTAAAGCACCACTTCATAGCTTCTCATTCAATTCATGACGAATACAATGCTGGAAGATATGCAGTAGAAGTCAATGAACTTTTAACAGTGTTATTTAAAACGAAAAACACTGTTATTATGACCGGTGGAACAGGTTTATACATTCAAGCAGCCACCTTAGGTTTAGATATTCTTCCGCAAGCAAACCAAGAGCTACGCAGAGAACTAAAAGAAATTCTAAACACCAAAGGAATTTCTGAACTCCAATCCAGAGCTGATAATTTAAAGCTGTCACGAGATAATGTAGAATATGAGAATCCTCAGCGACTAATGCGTGCTATCGAAATAGCAGAAGTAGAACCTCAAGAGACAGTTAAAAAGCAAATTACAAGGGCATATGATACTACTTACCTATATGTCAATCGAGAGCGAAATGAACTCTATGATCGCATCAATCAGAGAGTGGACATCATGCTAGAGGATGGTTTTGAAGATGAAGCTAGAAGCGTCTACCCATTCAAAGAGATAAATGCACTTCAAACCGTTGGGTACAGGGAGTTTTTTAAATACTTTGACGGCGATTGGACAAGAGAAGAAGCCATAGAAAAGATGAAGCAAAAAACAAGGAACTACGCAAAGCGTCAGTTGACTTGGTTTAGAAATCAAGGAGATTATATAGAGGTAAAACCTTCTTTGGACTCTGCCCTAGAAGCTATCCGCAAATTATAATCTACTGTACATCTAAAAGCTCAATATCAAAGAGTAACACCTCGTCTACTCCTATGATTGAATTTCTTGGAGGATTACTCCCGTAACCTAATTCATGTGGTACAAGCAATGTCCCAGCTCCACCTACTCTTAGTTTTGGAATGCCTATTTGCCAACCTTGAATAACACCTGTCAACGGAAATGAACTTGATTTCCCTCTATCATACGACGAATCAAATATATCTCCATTAAGCAAGTAGCCTTTATAATTGACCTCTACGGTGCTTGATAAGTCTGCTTTTTCACCTGGACCTTCTCTAGTGATGATATAGTACAATCCATCTTCAGTTTTCTCGGCTTCTAGATTATTTTCTTCTAAATAGTCTTTGATCAATTGATCACTATCTACTTCTTCTTTTTTGCAACTAGAAAGCCCCATCAGAAAAGTCACCAATGTTAGCAGTACGTAATTCTTCATCAACTAATCTCTTCGTTTAGCTCTTTTGTTCTTTTTATCTTGACGCTTTTCACCGTTTTCATAGCTTCTTCTACCGAAGGTATGGTTCCATCCGAAGCGAATCCCAAGATTCTTCACATTTCCAGTCGCTGCACCTATGAGGTTATCACTCACAAAGTACAATTGCTCTGGTCCTAGATTTGAAGCCATTCCTAAACCAAAGTTTTGGAAACTACCTTTCATCATAGTGTAGCTAGCACTTACTGCTAGTTTTCTTGTGAATTTAGAATTCCAAGAAAGAGTCAAAGCTGGATAGAACTCCTTGTTATAAAAGCTACCATAAAATAGCACACCTGCATTGTGTTTTTTAGTAATAGCGAAATTCCCTCCTAAGTAAAACTCACCTAATAGTCCTGTCGAAAAACTATTGTTGAAAGTATCCAAAGCAAATAAATCCAATAGGGTATCACCTAACTCAGAAAATCCTGCAGAACCTGACGTATCATTTAAGTAGTCGTTTATATCAATCCCGCTATACGTAAAGGTTGCTCCTGGGTTTCTCGAACGAAGATTGCTCACATTATCTATCCAAGTAATTTGCCCAAGGTCTACGACACTTGCGGATATCGAAATACGTTTAGTTAAATCAAAGTTGGCTCCAACATCTATTCCAAAACCAGAATTTTTAGGACTTCCTAAGGCTGCCCGAGTAGGGTCTATATTGGAATCCATAAAGGGAGTACTTGCATTCAATTCTATATCTGCAGATACTTTATATGCAAAATCATCATCCGCTGTATTAAAGATTACGTCGTTTTTACTAGTGTTTATCACATTCAAACCTTGGATATACTTCAACCTAGTTCCTAGGGTGAGTTTATCACTGAAAAACTGTCTGGAATATCCTAAGGCAAATTCTCTGGTATGAAGTACATCCAAACCAAAATTGAAATTAAAGTCATAACCTAGATTATCTCCACCATTCCCCTGAAAAGCTAGTTTAAGAATGTCTTTCGGAATACTAACTCTTGTTTTTACCTTTTCTGTAATCCCAAAAGTAAACATACTCTTTCTGACTCTGAAACCGAAGTTTAACCACTCTTCATTTAGACCAATGTTTAGAAATGTCTGTTTGTCTAGTGCGTCAGATAGTTTGTTTATCTCTAAAGTATATCCACCTCCAGGTCTAGGAGTGAATGAGTTATTCAGAGTCTTGATAGCTAAGGCATTGCTAGCAAAATTGAAATCCAAAGATGAAAGAGCTGGCATACCGATATACCACTTACAGTCAGGAGTCAATGCTGGATTAGCTTGAAGTCTTTGAGGCAAAGGCTTCATATTGTAAAGTGTTAAGTTGTTTTGTGCAACTGATCCTAGACCAAAAGAACAAACAATTAGTGTTACGAGTAATTTCTTCATTCTTATAAATCTTGATTAATTAAAACTTCCGCTTGTACTCCTAGTTGTATAAAAACATCATAGTTATCATAGAACTTAACATCTGGCTGAGTCGTTCCTCCTGAATCAAATGGAGTATTAAAATAGGCCTTTATTCTTAGTCTGTCAGCATTCTTTATACGGTCTATTGTACTTGCGTCCAATACAATATCCGTTGTCTTTGGATTAGGTGCTACGACACGACCTGCTCCGTCTACTTCTCCAGCTGGAAGTATGAGTATATCTGAAGTTAGAAGTGAATCTAACACTGTATTGCTTGCACTGTCTTCAAAATATAACTGAGTTGAAATATCCACAGGAAAACCATTCTCAGTATAAAGTCGAACTAAGACTTCTTTAATTTCTTCTGTGCTTTCCAAGTCCAAAGAAAATTCTTGAGAGTTTTCCATTGAAAAATCTCGTGCGGTTCCTTCCATAGGAACTTCTATATCCACTTGTACTTCAAGCAACGAAGTATCTAACACCCACTGTCTATCCACTCCTGAAGCTATAGAATTTACGGCAAACTCATATAGCACTTCTGAAGGTCGGTTATTGATAAACGCTGCAAGATTACTATTGCTAGCATCCATCGAAAAAGAATCTACTTTCTTAAGACCTACGTCAGCTAGACCTAGATTAGGAACAGGAAAAGGATCTGGATATCCCGTTAGATCAATTTTATTATTAGAACTATTGGTCCCTTCAAAACGTAAAACTCTAGCCTCTAATGGAAAACCCAAAGAATTCGTAAGTATAAACTTTATCCTAGGATCTTTGAGCGTAAAAGTTCCTCCAGTATTATTCTCAAAAAAGCCCAGTTTAAAGATGTCACTCGCACTTGAGAAATTTTGTGGATCGTAGTACCCGTGCATTTCTTTAAACTTCTGATCTACCAGACCCATCTCATATGAAATAGTTTCTGATATCAATATAGGGTTGATAGCATTTTTTGTAACCGTAAGCTCAAATTGCACATCCATCTGCGAATGACCCTTTGCTGTTTTAGTAAGATCAATGTCTACACCGTCCAAAGAAGTCGAAGAGTTAGCTTCATTTGGAGCACCTGTAAATGTACTATTCAGAACTTCAGTAAAGAGTGATCCATTCTTCTTACCTTCCATGACAGTTACTTTCATTTTGACATCGTGCTGTAAGCTGCTCGAAAGGGATAGATTAAAATCTCCACCCTTAAACACAATCCTATCAGTCTCATTAGGACCAAGAATATAATCTAAACTTCGGTCGAATGTAACTACAAGAGTTCCATTGGTATTAAGTTCTGACAGCTGAGTAGGAGTTAAAGTAAAGGTTTCACTGTACTGTTGATCCTGGAGCACCAAAACTTCTTCTGCAGTCTTAGATTTATATCCATCACTGTACACGAGCGTCATCCCACCTTCGTCATCAACCTTCAGAAACTCTACTTCCCCAACTTCGTCAAGAAGATCTCGCAGAGACAATCTTGAATGGATTAAAGGAGCAGCAATGGTAGGATTCCATTCTATTCCTTTGACGTTTTGTGCTTTATCTACTGTCTCTCTCAAATCCGAGATACATGAACTAAGCACCAAAGTCATTCCGAGAATAAGTACAGACTTTTTCATAAATACGTATATTTCGAACAAAAATAGAATGAATACATCAAAAACTACTATACACTTAAAGGTCGGTGCAATTATATGTGCGGCGTATGTAGCCCTTGGTGCGTTTGGAGCACATGGATTAAAACCAATCCTAACTGAAGGGCAAATGGGAACTTATGAGACTGGATTACGATATATGATCATACATGGAATGGGTTTATTATTGATAAATTCCATTTACATTTTATGGCAGAAGTATAACAAATGGCCTAGTCTACTTTTTTATTTTGGTCTTCTTTTCTTCAGTGTTAGCCTTATCATTCATGCTCTAAGAGATCTTATCGGAATAGAAATAGATGTTTTTGCCATGTTTGCTCCTTTAGGAGGTCTATGTTTTATAGCGGGGTGGCTTGTTTTCGCATTTTCAATAAAAAAATCATGAAGAGAGTATTACTAATGAGACATGCAAAGTCAGACTGGTCCAACGACGACCTATCTGACCATCAGAGACCTTTAAACAATAGAGGTAAAAATGACGCTCCCCGAATGGCTATAGAAGTAGCAGAAAGAGGAATTTTCCCAGAGTTGATATTGGTATCAGATGCGGAAAGGACGAGAGAGACCTGGGAACTGATAAAGGAGTACTTCCCAACTTCTCAAACTGTATTCATCCCTGAGCTATACCTAGCCTCTTCTTCCGAAATATTGAGGATAGTATCGGAAGTAGATGACCTCGTAGATAATGTTATGATTATAGCTCATAATCCCGGGATCACTACCGCTTTTTATGATATTGCTAAGGTCCGTATAGATAATGTCCCTACTTCTGGAATAGGCTGCATAAAGTTAATTGCAAATCAGTTTAAGGACATACTCACTCCGGGCAATGAGTTAGAGTATTTCATTTACCCAAAAATGTAAAAGGAATACTTTTAATATTCGAACAACACAGACTTACCGTTGATAGTAAGTTCTACTTTATTATCACAAGCCATATCATCATATGGATCAAAATCGACATGTATCTCAGATTTGCTTGATGACATCTCAACGTCCATTTCACCTTTAATGATATGCATTGCACATCCCATCTTATAGTTTTTATACAGCGGTGATATTGTTTTTAATCTGGTCACTACGCTACCTTCTGTAACATTTACATATCCAGCAAAAGTTAGTTCATCATTAACTATCCCTGGGCCAAAATCCTTCTCTTGCATCACAGAAACATTTGACTCTATGCTTTGAATTATATCTTCTTGTTGGACCACTAAGTCAGAGCACCTCAATATCACTTCATTGAGACTAGAACGTGACAGAGTCAAAGAGCCTTTTAGCTTGCTCATAGTTTGACCATTTCCAGAATAGAACGGATTGTCTTTTCCGAACTCTATTTTTAATCTGGCATCACTATATGTATACGGCTTGTTCAGTTTAAGAACAAATTCACCAGCTCTATACTTTTCATCCTTACAAAGTACTCCGTGTGGAGCTGCCCCAAGACTACCAAAGTCAAAAATCAACTCAATACCATTTCCGTCTTTGAATGTGGTATCTACATAACTGATAAGGACACTACTTGGAATTAATGATTCGTCTTTTTTATATAACAAGTCAGATGACAAAGCGTAATCCTGGACAATATCAAAAGTGGACAACACTTCAGACAAAGCTCCCAATGAAGAATGCGTCGTCTCATCCGTTTCTTCTACTTCTATAATAGGCAACTCTGTGCAGCCCATTGCACCAACTAAAAATAGAATTAGAATTCTAAATAAAAATTTACTCACTAGTCGTTTTTTGAATCAAGTTGCACAAATGTAGTGCCTCTTACTTACTTTTAATTTAGCTTTGAGCGAATTTAGAGTTTATTTACACTATTGAAAACGACGAATCAATATGGGAAATCAGTCATACACAAACACCTTATAGTCGATTTTTAATTCGTCAGTATCTAGAAAATGCGTACCAAGATATTTACGAAGCGAAGCAATTACGATTAGCTATTTGTTTAACTAATTCTTCAGAAGCAATTGGTTTAATTGATTTATTCGATTTCGATCCGCAACATTCTCGCGCTGGAATTGGAATTTTAATTCAAAATTCTTCCGAAAGAAATAAAGGAATTGGTTCAGAAGCTTTGCAACTTTTAATTGAATATGCTTTTTCGCAATTGCAATTGCATCAATTATATGCAAACATTGGAACTGAAAATGAAGCAAGTTTACAACTTTTTGCTAAATTTGGTTTTCAAAAAATCGGAATCAAAAAACAATGGAATAAAATAAATAACGTTTATAAAGACGAAGCTTTAT
>JBMYYN010000039.1:0-12231 GCA_049609445.1 Bacteroidia bacterium
CTATCGCTCCCTTTTTTATTGGTTTTTATTCTCTTTATGCGTTTATATCAAACGTCTCCATAAACTTAGTAGTGAAGTTTCCAGCTTTGAAATCTTCATTTTGCATAAGCTTAAGGTGAAGAGGTATAGTTGTCTTTATTCCCTCAATGGTAAATTCAGACAATGCTCTTTCCATTTTAAGTATACACTCTTCTCTAGTCTGTGCTGACACAATCAGCTTAGCTATCATCGAGTCGTAGTGAGGAGGAATAGTGTATCCAGCATAGATATGTGAATCTACACGAATTCCGTGCCCACCTGGTTTGTGAAGCACTTGAATTTTACCAGGACTAGGTCTGTAATCATTAAAAGGGTCTTCGGCATTGATTCTGCACTCGATAGAGTGCTTCTGAGGCAAGTAATTCTTACCGCTCATTGGAATACCAGCTGCCACTTTTATTTGCTCTTTAATCAAGTCAAAATTGATAATTTCTTCAGTTACTGGGTGCTCTACTTGGATACGAACGTTCATCTCCATGAAGTAGAAGTTTTTATGCTTATCTACCAAGAACTCAACTGTTCCTACGCCTTCGTATCCTATAGCTTCACCTGCCTTTATAGCAGCATCACCCATTCTTTGCCTCAAGTCTTCGTCAGCAAATGGAGATGGAGCTTCTTCGATCAGCTTTTGGTGTCGTCTTTGTATGGAACAATCTCTTTCAGAAAGGTGACAAACCTTACCATATTGATCTCCACAAATTTGGATTTCAATATGTCTTGGCTCTTCGATGAATTTTTCAAGATACATCGCATCGTTTCCAAATGCAGCTTTAGACTCTTGTCTAGCACTTGACCATGCTTCAGAAAAATCTTCTTCTTTCCATATCAAACGCATTCCACGTCCACCACCACCTGCTGTTGCTTTAAGCATCACAGGATAGCCTATTTCTTTTGCTGTTTTGATACCGTCTTTCTCATTTTTAAGAAGACCATCAGAACCAGGAACACAAGGAACACCTGCAGCTATCATTGTAGCTTTAGCATTCGATTTGTCTCCCATGCTGTCTATCATGTCAGCACTTGCACCTATGAATTTGATCCCGTGATCGTGGCACATTCCAGAAAACTTAGCATTTTCAGAAAGGAACCCATATCCCGGATGTATAGCATCAGCATTGGTGATTTCCGCAGCAGCTATGATGTTAGGCATACTCAAATATGACTGAGGGCTAGGTGCAGGACCTATACATACAGCTTCATCGGCAAACTTCACATGTAAGCTGTCGGCATCAGCAGTAGAGTATACTGCCACGGTAGAAATGCCCATTTCTTTACATGTACGAATTATTCGTAGAGCTATTTCACCTCGATTAGCAATTAATATTTTCTTAAACATAGAGAATATTAGTTAGGTTCTACTAAGAAAAGTGGTTGATCATATTCAACAGGTTGAGAATCATCTACCAACACTTTTACTATCTTTCCACTAACTTCTGATTCTATTTCATTGAATAATTTCATTGCTTCAATGATGCAGATTACTTGACCTTTTTCTACAACATCACCTACTTCTACAAATGAAGGTTTGTCAGGTGAAGACTTACGGTAAAAAGTACCAATCATTGGCGATTTTATTTCTTCCGTATTAGTAGTTTCAGCAGGTGCTGCTGCTTTTTCCGGAGCCGCCGCTGCAGGAGCAGGAGCCGCTGCTGGAATGCTTACTACCTGCTGAGGAGGAAGAGCTGCAGGTGCAGCCGCCACTTCAGGAGCATTTCTTTTTATTTTGATTCTAAAGTCTTTCTTTTCTATCGATACCTCATCAACTTTTGAAGATGAAATAAACTTGATTAGGGTTTGAATTTCTTTTAAGTCCATATCTTTAATTCTTTAACGAAAATAGTATAAAATGTGTATTTATGAATTGTACGCCCACTTCAGGTATATTGAACCCCAAGTGAATCCTCCACCGAAAGCAGCTAATACTATGTTGTCTCCTTTTTTGAATTTGGATTCAAAATCAGAAAATAACAAAGGAATAGTACCTGCGGTTGTATTTCCATATTTGTGTATGTTTATGAGTACCTTATCATCCTCAAGCTCCATTCTACGTGCAGTAGCGTCTATGATTCTAAGATTTGCTTGATGAGCACAAAGGTAGTCTACGTCGTCTCCAGTTAGGTTATTTCGATCCATAATAGATCTACTTACTTCTGCCATATTTGTAACAGCAAATTTGAAAACAGTTTTACCTTCTTGGTAGACAAAGTGCTCCCTTGCATCTATTGTTTCATGCGAAGGTGGTTTTAGTGACCCACCGGCTTTTTGATGCAAGAATTCCTTTCCAGATCCATCTGATTTTAAAACACTATCGATGATTCCATTTTCTTCTGACGGCTCTAATAAGACAGCACCGCCACCGTCACCAAATATGATGCAGGTATTTCTATCTTCATAGTTGACTATAGCAGACATCTTATCTGCACCACATACGAGGACTTTTTTATGCTTTCCAGTTTCAATGAATTTGGATCCAGTCTCCAATGCGTATAGAAATCCAGAACAAGCTGCACCCACGTCAAACCCCCATGCGTTAGTTGCACCTATTTTATCAGATACTATGTTGGCGGTAGCAGGGAATACATGGTCTGGAGTAACAGTAGCTACTATTACTAGGTCGATTTCGTCTGCTGATATACCTCGTTTACTAAGGATTTGGTTTGCTGCCTCTACGCAGATATCACTTGTGGCAGTGCCATCAGGCATTTTTCTGCGTTCTTTTATGCCAGTTCTACTTTGTATCCACTCGTCAGAAGTGTCTACAAGTTTTTCTAGGTCCTTGTTGGTAACTACCTGTTCAGGTACATATCCACCAACTGCTGTGATAGCTGCTCGCATGATTTTGAAATTGATTTTTGGTTGTTTAAGTACTTGTTGTTTGAGAAAATGATAGTTCAATCTTAGAAATTAAATTTGAATCTACCACGTTTTTAGCAAGTTTTATCATATTTCGGAAGGTTTTAGCCTTTGTGATTCCGTGACCTATGATTACTGGCTTTTTCACTCCCAAGATTGGTGTGCCACCATAATGCTCAAAGTTAAACTTGTTTAGGAAGTCATCATTTACTCCTCTTTTTAACAAATTATAAAAGAAACCTTCACAAGTTTTTACGATAACATTTCCGGTAAAACCATCACAAACAGCGACATCTACGCCATCGATGAAAAGATGTCTACCCTCAACATTTCCGATGAAGTTTATTCCTTTTTGAGCCTCTAAGTACGGGTAAGCAGCTTTTGTAAAAATGTTACCCTTTTCTTTTTCTTCACCGATATTTACGAGCCCAACTCTTGGATTCTCAATGTTATATACGGCTTTTGCAAATTCACTACCTAACACTGCAAACTTTGCAAGTGTCTCAGGTTTTAAATCGCTGTTTGCACCAACGTCTAAAAGCACACCAGTAGTGCCACTCTGTTGAGGTAAAACAGAAGATAAAGCTGGTCTATCTATCCCCTCAATGGTCTTAACATTGAAGAGTGCGGAGACCATCATAGCTCCTGTATTTCCTGCTCCTAAGAATGCATCTATTTTGTCTGTTGCCAAGAAATGCATTCCAACATTGATGCTGGAATCTTTTTTAGATGCTACTGCCTTAGTGCCATGTTCACCCATACCGATACTTTCACCAGTATGAATTACTGTAATGTTTTGATGATTTAGTTCATCAACATAAGGCAATAATTGCTGTTCTTCACCAAAAACAAAGAACTGAAATTCACAGTTTTCTGAGTTTGCTTCAGTTACGACAGCTTTTACGCATTCTTCGGGGGCAAAATCTCCCCCCATGGCATCTATGCCAATTCTCATAAGCTATTATTCTGCGTTTTTAGGTTCTAGTACTTGTACACCTCTGTACATACCAGTCTCTAAGTTCAATCTGTGATAAAGGTGTACTTCACCAGTAGATGGATCTCTGTGCAGTTGTCTGTTGCCTAATTTGTAATGTGTTCTTCTCTTGTCTCTTCTAGTTTTGGAGATTTTACGTTTAGGATGTGCCATATTCTTATTTTATTAATTTTCTTAATTCTGCCCACCTCTCATCCACTATATCATCGTCGACATCTGGAGTCTGGTGGTCTATTTTACATTCTTCTTTGCTCTCAGAAAGTTCGCATATTTTCCTTGTAGGCATGTTGAGGCATATATACTCATACAATGAATCATATATATTGTATACCTGATGATTTATAGAAATGTAATTTTCTTCTTTCAGTAGTGTGTCATTAGAAGTAAGTTTTAAAACCTCTTCCTCTGAAGCGTCTATAGATAGTTTAATATCTTTCAGACACCGTTCACACTGCGAAAAAACAAAACCCTTCAACTCATAATTGAGTTTTATGTTGTCTTCATTTCTTCTACAAACCACCTTAACATCTATATCACAAGAAGTATATAGGCTATTTTCTTTAAGTCCAAAGAACGCGTTTTCTAATTTGTAATGAGATTGGTCTGTTTCATTTTTAAACTTAATAAAATCAATATCGAACTCAGCCAACTTCATTGCAAAAAGTCCGCAAAGGTAAATATTTTAATGGTAAACCAATTAAAAAGGGAATCTTATCTCAAGTTAGGAACTCCGATGCTAAACTTTTCACGTCGATGCTCTCTGTATTCTAATGGAGAAACAGAAGTGTCATAGTAACTAAGTCTGTTTCTATGTACCTTATTGATGAGATATAGTGCATTTATAAAGGAAGAAGTGTCAGCTATACCTTTTCCAGCTATGTCATATGCAGTACCGTGATCTGGAGATGAGCGTACTATCGGAAGTCCAGCGGTATAATTCACTCCGTCTGCAAATGCTACTTGCTTAAATGGAATAAGCACTTGATCGTGGTACATCCCAAGAACACCGTCAAAGGTTTTTGCATTTTTCGATCCAAAAAAGCCATCAGGTGGGTATGGGCCCACAGCTATGATACTAGAATCTTGAGCTTCCTTAATTGCAGGGGCTATTAGTTCTAACTCTTCTTTACCCATCAGTCCATTATCGCCAGCATGAGGGTTGATGCCGAGTACAGCGATTTTAGGTTTTTTGATACCAAAATCGGACTGCAGATTTTGGTGCAATTGTTTTATGCTCGAAGTGATTTTGTCTGTCGTGAGTTTGTCAGAAACTTCCTTGAGAGCTGTATGGCCTGTGACCATAGCTACTTTGAGGTTATCGTTAAGCAATATCATTTGAACTTCAGATTCAAACTCATGAGCAAAAAAACCAGTATGTCCATTAAATGAAAGACCTGCTTCTACCGTTGTATTTTTATCAATAGGAGCGGTTAATATATTTTGGATATAGCCTTCTTTTATATCCTTTACAGCTAAAGTTAAGGCATTTAAGGCAAATTTACCTGCTTGTACACTTGCTGTTCCAGGAGTGATTTCTAATCTGTCTTCACTACATATTCTTAAATTCACCACACCTTCCTTTACGTCGGATGGTTTGCGTACTATATGAAGATTTGGTGTTTTAACGTCAAGAAGCTTACTATAGAAGGAAAGGACATACTTACTTGCATATACTACAGGAGTGCAATAGTTGAATATTAATTCATTAGATAGGGTTTTAAGAACTAGTTCAGGGCCAATTCCATTAAAGTCTCCTATTGTAATACCTATTTTCAGTTTGTCACTCATATTCTAAGGCAAATGTATGGAATCTATGTAATCTTGTCAGATTACTTTTTATGAAGGAGGAAGTTTGTCTACAATAAGGTGAATAGACCTAGCAGTATGCAGAACGAGCAAAAATTTTTCTTTGACTGAACTCGAAAGAAGCTCTTATCGTCTTGATTAGTTCAGACTTTTTCCACGGTTTTGTTAAGAACCTAAAAACTTTACTTCTTTGTACTGCGTCTATTACAGACTCTACATCTTTGCTATTTGTAATAAGTATACGACCTACCTCGGGATGGTATTGCATAACATTTTCTAATAATTGAACTCCAGAATCATTTGGTAAACAATCATTGGAAATGAGTACGTCTACTTTAGATGAGTTTATAATTTCTGAAGCTTCTGTCGCATCTGAACAGAGTGATACCTTAAAAACGGAAGAGAAACTATTTCGAAACAAAGTTAGTTTCTGAGGTTCTATATCGACGTATAGAACGTGTATTTGAGATTGCAGTTTTGGTAGGGTCATAATTGGTAGTAGTCTGACAAACATATATAATAATGTTGATAAGTCAAAGTTTTTGCAATATTTATGTCATGGGCATTTTCACCTTACAATACGAATTTAACACCTTGATTAACAGATGATTATACCAATGAAATCTTATGGTATTTGCAACCATAACTTATTTTTATTCGAGAATTCGGAAACGTATATTCACAATTATTAACATAAAAAATAAATGTAGATACATCTAAATCAGGGGGTGAAAAAGGGGTCGTAAAAGCTCTTTTTTTTCACTTTTTTATACGTGACACCCAGAGTGGTAGAATGATAACTCCAGTCAAGATGTATGGATAGAAACTTATGAGTCTCCAAATGATGGATGCTGTATTTGCTATTCCGCCATTTTGAAAGTACTCCATTAAGAAAGATGAGAATAGTAGTTCTGCCATACCACTTGATCCTGGAGTAATTGGTATCATGAGGGCTCCCCACATGATCAGTTGTTTTACGAATATGGCCCAAACCGCTGAGCCATTTCCCAAAGCTAAAATCAAAAAATTCACCAAAGCGAACCTAGCTATCCAGGCTACAGATGTCGCGAAAAAGGATTTGCACCAGAACCATATGCCTTTGTTCTTTAGTTCCTTAGATGCAATTAGCAGCTCTCCTTTCCACTTGGAAGCTTGCTTCTTCCATCTTTTTAAAAATTTCAGATTAAATACAGAATCGATAACACTACCAACTACCCTTGGTTTTAAAAATAAACCAAGATGCATAAGAAATGTCCAGACGACGAGTAACGAATACACGAGCAGATAATAATTTAGCATAGTGGATCCGCTGAAAGGACCTACGTTTTCCGGTATTTGCGAAGCAAGTCCAACAAAGGGAATTAGAACAGGAATACAAACAATGTAGAATAGAGCGTCTAAATACGAAGTAGCCATAACGATGGCTGTAGTCCTGCCAAAATTAATTTTCTTTTCCTGAGAAATAATGCCTAGAGCTACGGCTGTGCCTCCTACAATACCCGGTGTGACAGCGGATGCAAACTCCCATAATGCCGTGATTTGAAAACTCGCCTTCCAAGTTATGTCCTTATCACTAAGTATACGAAGTCGGTACATGTATCCAAACAGACGAAACAGAACCATGGCTAACGCCAAGATGAGCCAAGATAAATTAGAATTTTGTAATCTAATGGACGTGACTGATTGGATCAAGTCACCTTTGGACATGAAGTAAACTGATACAGCTAATCCCAAGAGTATTGGAATTGCAAGCTTTCTTCCTGAGAAGAGACTTTGAACTGTATCTAGATGTTTCAATCCAATGCTATAACTTTTTGACCTTGTGCCAATGAATATTTCCGTTGACCATCTATCGTAATGAGCATTTCGATAGAGCCTATATTGAGAAAATCGTAAAGACGTATGGCTTGCTCCATAAACATCTTTTTCTTGATTTCATCTTTAGTATTCTTTTCTATTCTTACTACATAGGTGTCAACTAGGTTAGTATAGACTGACCCTTCTGGCCACACCTGAGTTCCACGGTTAGTGATAGTAGTAAGCTCCATATTTGGATTTAAGTTTGCCTTTACAATTTCTGCAATTTTATCAGCTTGTTCTTCTGACTCCACGAAAAGGTCTATTCCTACTGTTTCTATAGTCTCATTACTCGACACCATCATTTTGTTTTCAGATAAAATGCTTGGTTTGTGATATTTTTCAGGATCAGAATCCGTGATATTCGATAAGTCTAGCTCATTTATAATGGCATCTGCAAATTCAGTAGTTCCCACGGAATTTGATCTGTCCGCTCCAAAGTCACCGGTATGCACACCCTTATCTATGGCTGCTAGTAACCCATTCTTTATGGCTATAGCATAGTGCTCTAAGCCCATTTGATTGAGCATAAGAGTTCCACTTAGCAATAACGAAGTAGGATTAGCTAAGTTTTGACCTGCAATATCCGGAGCAGTACCGTGTACAGCTTCGAAAATCTTGATATGATCTCCCAGGTTAGCTGAAGGGGCAAACCCTAATCCACCCACGAGACCAGCACAAAGATCAGAAACTATATCTCCTTGAAGATTTGTTAGAACGATGCACTCAAATTGCTGAGGAGCATATACTAGTTTCATACAAAGAGCGTCAACTATGACATCATCAGCCTTTATCTGAGGATATTCTTTCGCTATCTCATAAAATGTGTCTAAGAACATGCCGTCGGTGAGCTTCATGATGTTAGCCTTGTGCCCACAAGTTACTGTCGAGTATCCTTCTTTGATAGCGACTTCAAAAGCAGAACGAATGACCTGCTCAGAGCCAGGTCTTGAAATAATCCTCCTACTTACAGCAACATCCTTAGTCATATAGTGCTCAATTCCACCATATGTATCTTCTACGTTTTCTCGGACTATTGTTAGATTTATTGGTATTCCAGCTTTGCTGAAAACCGTTTCAACGCCTTTAATGGTTTGAAACTTTCGAATATTTGAGTGCGTATTCCAAGTCTTTCGAGCGGTAACATTAATGCTTTTGACACCGCCTCCTTTAGGTGTTTCCATAGGCCCTTTAAACAAGATACCGGTAGATTCAATGCTTTCTTTTGCATCATCGGTCATTCCAGTCGTAAATCCTCGATCGTAGACTCCTTTTCCCATTTCGACAAAATTGTAATCTAACGGCACGTTGGCTGCTTCAAAAATATTTAGTACTGCGTCCATGATTTCAGGACCTATCCCATCTCCTTTGGCTACTGAGATTTTTACGTTGTTCATGATTGTTTGTTAAGAGCACAAAGGTACTAAACAAGGAGCTATTTATTGGAATTAGGCACGCTTTTTGTAGCTAATATTTCGTTTTCAAACAAGCGTTTTTATTAGTTTTTTTACCACATAAAATTAACTTTGCAGGTTCGTAACAAAAGTGACGATACATTTAATAATAGATGAGACAACTTAAAATTTCAAAACAGTTTACCAATAGGGAAAACAAGTCGTTAGACAAATATCTTAACGAGATAAGCAAAGTGTCGATGATTGATGCTCAAGAAGAGGTAGTTTTAGCTGGACGTATACGTGAAGGTGACCAAGCTGCTTTAGAGAAATTGGTTAACGCTAATTTACGTTTCGTGGTGTCTGTTTCTAAGCAATATCAAAATCAAGGATTAACACTTGGTGATTTGATTAATGAAGGGAACTTAGGACTTATAAAAGCGGCTAAACGTTTTGATGAAACTAGAGGATTTAAATTCATCTCGTATGCGGTATGGTGGATTAGACAATCTATTCTACAGGCTTTGGCAGATCAATCTCGTATTGTTCGTCTTCCTCTTAATAAGGTAGGTAGTATTGGTAGAATCAGTGCAGCTGCAGCTCGCTTGGAGCAATTGCAGGAGCGTGAGCCTACTCCAGAGGAGATTGCAAAAGAATTAGAGATAAGTGTAACAGAAGTAGAAAATGCATTTAAATCTAGTGGTCGTCACTTATCAATCGACGCTCCACTTATAGAAGGTGAGGATAATAGCCTTCTTGACGTATTGGTAAACCATGATTCGCCACGTGCTGATCAACCTTTGATGGATGAGTCACTTCGTAAGGAAATAAATCGTGTGATATCTACTCTTTCAGAAAAAGAAAGAGATGTACTGAAGTACTACTATGGTCTAGATGGAGGCCCGGCTCATACTTTAGAGGACATATCTGACAAAGTAGGGCTTACTCGTGAGCGTGTTCGTCAAATTAAAGAAAAAGCACTTAGAAGACTAAGAAAATCTAGCAAAAGCAAGATATTAAAATCTTACTTAGGTTAAGACTTAATGATAGTTATAAAAAAAAGGCTTCCAGAAATGGAAGCCTTTTTTGTTTTATATATAGAAAGCCAATCTATATTATTTCATCAATAGAAAACGATGCATAAATCTTTTTGATTTTTTCTTTTCGTCTTTTACTTGGTTTTGCTTCTTTGGTGCAGGAAGAGGCATTTCGCTGTGAATTTTTTCAAGATCTGCCTTGTGATTATCCATAACGGGCTTTAGAAGTTTGTGTACTTCTTTACGCGTCCATTTGCGTTCAGCTTTTTGCTCTTCAGTAAGCTTCTCTCCTTTGGTTCTAGCTGGCACTAGTGCTCTAGCTTTATCGATAGCATCTTTTTCTTCAAGCGTAAGTTTACCTTCAAATTCCTGACGTTTTAGCACTAATGCACTTCTTGCCTCTTTACGCTTAACTCTTTCAGCTTTTGCCTCTTTTCTATCCGCTTTCATTACCTTTTTTGCTTCTTTGAGAGTCGTGAGCTGAGACTCAGATAGAACCGTTTTGATTGCAGACCTTTCTTCTTTCTTTAAAGCGACAATTTCTTCTTTATCTACAGAGCCAGCTTGCTTCAGCTCTATTATTTTCTGACTAGATTCGAGTACGATGGTTTCTATCGAAGATTTTTGATCCTCCGAAAGCTCTATCATTGATTCAAGCCTGTCCATTCTGTTTTTGGTTACTTCTTCTGCGGTCTTTTGTTGTGCCATTACTGTCTGACAGATAATTAGCAGCATTGCTGTGATTTTAATTCCTTTCATAATATTGTTTTCTTATTTGACTAGATAAGTTCAATTTTCATTCCATTCAGTTAGTAATCGTACAATTACCCTCTTGGTGGAGGTGGTATACCTGGCCCTCGTTTACGATTTTTTAATTTTCTCATTTTCTCTAACTGGTCCTTGCTTAGGTAGGGTTTTATCTCTTCAAACATAGCTTTTCGTTCATTTTTCATTTGTTGCCTATGTCGGTGTCTGAGTTCTACTTGTATAGGTAGCATACTGTCGAGGATAGGAGCAATATCCTTTAGTTGCTCGTTTGACAGTTGCAATTTTCTAGCTAAAAACTGATGCTCTGCATCTGGAGACTCCATTCTATTATGCACATGCTTCATTCTATTTTTTACGAGTCTACCTGAGACAAAAAAGCCAAGTATAAAACCCATAATTATAGCTAAACTTACTGTGATTATTTTTTTAGTTCTATTCATTTTATTGGTAGAAATTATATTCATTTAGTGTATCATTATTTAGACTATCTATGCCTAAAAGTGTGTCATATGAAATTTGGCCGTCCTGCCAATATACAAGCATAAGACATAGAAAAAGAGATGCTGCAATGCCATAAACAAACCATACAAAGTCATTTTTGGTGAAATTTTTTGACGTGATTTTATTGATTATATCAGAGTTAAAATCAGCATCGAAATCATACTTCTGTTGAAGTAATATGTCGTTCATTTCCTTATCGTTCATAGTTGAATTCATTGGTTAATATTATTTTTAACTTGTCCATAGCTCTTTTTAGTCGAGATAGAACGGTTCCTTTAGGTATTTCTAAGATTTCAGCTGTTTCTAATGTGCTATAACCTTGTATCATACGTAAGATGACAATGCTTCTATGATGTTCTTCCAGTTTCTGAAGTGCGAGGTTAACTAGTTCCTTACTTTCGATATCATTGACAAAGTCTTGTGTAGGTTTGAGTTTTACTAAATCGAGATTATTTGATCTATCCGAAAACTTTTTCATTCTCTTAAGATGGTTTAAACTCAGATTAATAGTAATCCTAGTTAAATAGGTGCTCAGTTTTGCCTCTTTCTTAAAACTAGCTATTGACTTATAGAATCGGATAAATACCATTTGACCAATATCTCGAGCGTCATCCATATCTCCAACCATATTCATCGCGGTCGTAGCTACTAGAGATTGGTGGCGTTTCACTAATTCCGAATAGCATGCAACATTTCCACTGACGACTTTATCTATCAGTTCGAAATCATGAAGTGAGGAGATATCTTTTATCACTTTAGCAATATGACAAGGGGAATCTTTAGTTTATTCCCTAGAAAGACATTTATTTACATCCAGCCCATCTCAACTCTAGTTTTTTTCTTTTTACTACAGCTTTTTTGAGAAGAACATGCACTTAAACCCAATGAGATAAGGGTTACTAATATTAGATATTTGAAAGTTTTGATTTTGTGCATCGTGTATAGTTCTGAACGAAATAGTTTAAAAATTAGTATTTACATG
>JBMYYN010000040.1:0-12144 GCA_049609445.1 Bacteroidia bacterium
ATCTGTTTGGCAATGCCAGCCGACAGGTTCGGGAAGGTTTGATCATTAAAGGTGAAATAGGTGTATGCTTTAGACTCTATGGAGCAATTTTCATCCTTTGCGTTCATAGATAGAACCTTGTTGGTTTCTAAACTAAACAGGTCCGTAGTCTCATAGAAGTATGTGTAGTGCTGGTTTGAGTAGTAGGACCAATCGTCGTTCACCATTCTGACTTTGATTTTTTTAGCAGAATTCCGTAGCCCTGATTTATCAAATGCATAGAAATGAAATTGATCAGCAGTACTTAGCATTGTTTTCGGATTCCCTTTGTTATCCAAGTACACAAAGTATTTTTTGCCATATAAGGCACCTTGAAGCTCGTTCAGAGTGACAAACAGTCCTTGGTTAGCATCTTCTTTCACCTGGATAAGGGTAGGTTTATTGATAACATCATTGGATACAAGTCTATTCAGAGCACCGAATGGTATTTCACGGAAGTATATGAGCCTCAAATTCCAATCAAATTTGGCAATCCAAATACCGATAAAACTATCTCCTACTTTTTGAGAAGGATACTTTCTTTTGAATGGAACGTCTAATTTTCCCGTGAGATGAAAACCTGTAGGAGAAGATGTAATGCCGTAGACATTCTTATCTATACTAGAGTTGTACGTAAAGCTTGAGTGTTCAAGTGTTAGGTCTATTTCGTTTTGGATGGTATCACCCGTTTTGCAATCAAACTTAGAAAGATACAAGTGTATTCCCCCGTGATTTGGCTCAAGAACATTTGATGATATAACTGCATCTCTTCCTTGTATGGCGTGGACTCTATATTTATCTGTTTGGTATTTTGATGGGAAAAGAATTGCTTCTTCTGTCAATTCTTCTTCTTCCTCACAGTTTGTTCTTAGAAGCTGATTGTTGTCTATAGTAAGCAGGTGTAATTCATCTTGAACCAACGTCCATCTACCTGATTGTGGCTTAGGTTTAGTGATGTATTCTTTTATTTCATCTCCGTTTTCTGTAGAAAATACAGTTACAACAGTATGTTTTGGAAGATTCTGGAGAATGTAAATTGAAATAGAGTTTCCGAGAATTTCAATCTTATTTACGTGATTTCCTGCAGGTTCATCAGTCATCATTGAGTTCTGCCAAAGCTTGCTCCCTTTGCTTGAAAATGCAGTGATATCAATATCTTCAAAGTCTCCTTTGGACAAGACAAGTAATTTGTTCTCAAGTTTTTTAGTTCCAATGATTCCAAACTTCTGAATCGTTGAAACCTCAGACTGTGCGTCTAAACCAATCCAAACCAACCACGCTAAAGCTAATGTAGTTTTAACTCTCATTTATCTTCAAATCTACATTATTACAGCTCAGCAAACCTTTTATAAAAGGTAGACGGTCTATAATCTGAGAAGAACGGTGTCAGTATGAGGTTAATAAAAAGTGAAGCTTAAGAACTGCTTAGCTCCGCTGTCAGAAACTCCTTCTATTCTGATATGACCTTGGTGATTTTCAAGAAAAGAAATTAGCTCTTCAGCATTATCAAATTCCAGATTATTTACTTTTACGAAAATGAATCCCTCTGATAGATTCATCTTGCGAATCTTGCCATTGGTGATATTGCTTATCTTGATACCTTGATCTATTCCATATCTTTTCTTATCTACATTGGATATTTTCTCGAATTCTGCTCCGAGAGTTTCACTTGTCACGCTTTCACGTTTTAGAAGCTCGGTAGTACCCTGTTTGTTGACCAATATTACCTCTTCTTGGATTCTGTTACCATCTCTAATTATCTCTAAATGAGCAATATCACCAGGTCTTAGATAAGATATTCTTTCATCAAATGTAGCTTTACTGTCTACGTCTATTCCGTTTACTTGAAGGATAATATCACCAGCTTCTAAGAGCTTATCTGAGTTTTTATTTGTACCGGTCAGTCGAGATATCATGACACCGTTTTCAGCCTTAAGTTTATCCAAAAGTCCACCTTCTACATCCGTTACATCTATACCTATATATCCTTTTTGAACTTCTCCATAGTTTTTTAGGTCATCTATAATCTTAGCAACGATGTTAGAAGGGATAGCAAACCCGTAACCAACGTAACTTCCTGTTTTTGAAGCTATAGCTGTATTTACTCCGACTAGATCTCCATCCAGATTTACAAGTGCACCGCCACTATTTCCAGGGTTGATAGCTGCATCTGTTTGTATAAATGATTCCAACGGAAATTGGTTGTTTACTATATTGATATTACGTCCTTTGGCACTCACGATACCAGCTGTAACAGTACTCGTCAGATTAAATGGATTTCCTACTGCTAGAACCCATTGACCTATTTGTACGTCATCTGAGTTGGTAAACCGAATGGGTGTGAGGTTGGATGTTTCTACTTTGAGTAATGCTAAGTCGCTACTTGGGTCAGAGCCAATCAACTTAGCCTTGAGTGTCTTGTTCTTATTGCTCAATACAACCTCTATTTTATCAGCACTTTTGATTACGTGTTGATTCGTTACGATATATCCATCTTCACTTATGATTACACCAGAACCGGTACTACCTACCTTTCCTATTCTTCCAAATGGGTCAAATCCAAATCCCCAAAATGATTGTCTTTGATATTGTGATTCTGTTTTTATAAAAACGACACTAGGAGTACTTATTTTGGAAGCTGTTATAAATCCTGTTTCAACATTTTTAACCTCTTCAGAGCTTACATTTTGGATAAAATCAGGTTTTTTATTTTCGGTAATTACCGCACTTTTAGAGTTGGAGTTGAAGAAAGAATTAAATATCCAAGCACCTGAAAATGATGCACATACAAATAGGATAGAAGTAAATAATATTTGACTTTTTTTCATTAATTAAATATTAGTCTGTAAAAAAAATATGGTTATCTAACGTCTGCTTTAATCTTAATATTCTGAATAGGTCTATTAGGATCATTTGTATACAGCGTTATGATTTTAGTTTGTGCACCTTCTTTGAATAAAGCATCGAATTTAACCTGAACAGTAATGCTTTTTCCAGGTTCGATTCGTTTGTTATTTAGTCGAAGCAAGGCACAAGAGCAGTCTGATTCTATTCTTTTTATTATCAAAGTTGATTTCCCTGTATTTGAGATAGTAACAGGTTTTTGTTTAATGCCTCCGCTAGCCATTTGACCAAAGTCAAGGACTTCATTGCTTAGAGAAATGTGAGCTGCATTCTTCAAATCCCTTCTTTTCCAAGTACTAAAGTCGTCCTTGAAATTTATGCCATAATTGATGCTCTTTATCTTAAAAAACCTATCTGTGGTTATTAGTTTAAGATTTTCATAGTACTGACCCACAGTATCAATTTTGCGTAAGTCTATGTCTAAGTACATAGGTTTTGATTCTCCTGCTTTTATCGTAAGTGGAAGATTAGGACTAGCTATGAAAACAGGGTTATCCCTTAGTTTTTTAATTACGATATCATCATATCCATCATTTGTCAGAACAAGTGAATCTTGAAATACGTCATTTTGAAATTTATCTCCCCACAATAGGTCTGTTCTGTCTACGAGTAGATATCCATATTCTCCACGATAATATTCACCTGCGTTTCTATTATTAGTAGATTTGATTGTCGCCTCAAAGTTTAATTCTATTTGAAACCCATCCACAAACTTACTATGCACGTAAACCCATTTTTTTGCTGTGCCTACCATCCCTTTTGGGTCAAACTCTACAGATATAACACCACTCTCACCAGGACCGATTGTATCTTTTGATGATCTAGGGTTGGTACATCCACAAGCTGCTTCTACACTTGAGACTATGAAGTTTTCTAATCCTTTATTGGTGAAGTTATAGTTAGCGGTCACAACTCCATTTTCCATAAAAATAGTCCCAAAATTATGAAAGGTTTTATCAAAAACTATATCTGCTTTTTTTACCTGAGCAAGGCTGCTTTGTACAATGAATAGAAGCGAAAAGCTAATAAGAAAAAGGTGTTTAATCATATTTGACTCAAAGGAAACGACTAGAAACTATGTTTAATTATAGAATAGATGAAATGTGCATAAAAAACGTTGCCCACCTTTCAAAATCTATATTTACTTTCGCTATGTGAGCAATGATATACTAGACGGAACTAGTGAAGGTTTTTCAGATCAAGAAAGAGAAATAGAACGTGAACTTAGACCTATTTCATTTTCAGACTTTTCTGGTCAAGACCAAATACTAGAAAATCTAAAAATATTTGTCGAAGCTGCTAATCAGAGAGATGAAGCACTTGACCATGTTTTATTGCATGGCCCTCCAGGACTAGGTAAGACTACATTGGCAAACA
The DNA here is from genome assembly GCA_049609445.1 of Bacteroidia bacterium. GTDB lineage: Bacteria > Bacteroidota > Bacteroidia > NS11-12g > UBA9320 > UBA9320. The sequence continues at coordinate 4,300 of JBMYYN010000040.1, forward strand.
TAATAGCTAATGAACTTCACAGTAGTATAAAAATAACAAGCGGACCTGTTTTAGAAAAACCGGGAGATTTGGCTGGTTTGCTGACAAACTTGGGAGAAGGTGACGTGCTATTCATTGATGAAATTCATCGATTGAGTCCAGTGATAGAAGAGTACTTGTACTCTGCTATGGAAGATTATAAAATAGATATTGTGTTGGACACGGGACCCAATGCTCGAAGCGTACAAATTGGAATTAGTCCATTTACTTTGATAGGAGCCACCACTCGAAGTGGTTTGCTTACAGCTCCATTGAGAGCTAGATTTGGCATCACTAGTAGACTGCAGTACTATGATAAGTCATTACTAGCTGAAATAATTGAGCGTTCTTCCTCTATTTTAAACGTGCCTATCGACCATAAGGCGGCTATTGAAATAGCTGGAAGAAGTAGAGGAACTCCTAGAATTGCAAATGCATTGCTCAGAAGAACACGTGATTTCGCACAAATAAAAGGAGATGGAACCATCTCATTAGAAATTGCTCAAATAGCCTTAAACGCACTTAATGTAGACTCTAGAGGACTTGATGAAATGGACAATAGAATCTTGGCGGCGATAATTGATAAGTTTAAAGGTGGACCTGTGGGAATTACAACAATAGCTACAGCTGTAAGCGAAGATGCAGGAACTATTGAGGAAGTATATGAGCCTTTTCTTATCAAAGAAGGTTTCTTGCAACGAACAGCTAGGGGAAGGGAAGCTACAGAGTTGGCATACAGTCATTTAGGGCGTTCTCATACCACGAAAAATGGTCCGAGTTTGTTTTGACATATGAGTAGTTCTGCTCAAAGGCATACCAGGTTTATTAAGAAAACATCTGTAAATCTAGGATTTGAATCTTGTGGAATAAGCAAAGCTGGACATCTAGAAGAAAACGCAAAACATCTAGAGAAATGGCTATCCAATGGATACCATGGCAAAATGGGATACATGGAGAACCATTTTGAAAAAAGAGTAGACCCTACTAAGCTAGTAGATGGAGCAAAATCAGTGGTCTCGTTACTCTTTAACTACACTCCAAATGAGCGATTCGATTCTGAGGATTTCAAGATTTCAAAGTATGCATATGGAGATGATTATCATTTTGTTATAAAAGATAAATTAAAGCTATTTTTAGATCTAATTAGAGATGAAATAGGGGAGGTTTCAGGTAGAGTTTTCGTAGATTCAGCACCGGTTTTAGACAGAACCTGGGCAGAAAAAAGTGGTCTTGGCTGGATAGGTAAGAATAGTCTGTTAATCACCAAAAAGAGAGGTAGTTTCTATTTTATCGCGGAGTTAATACTTGATTTAGAGTTAGAACCAGATATTTCTACCACTGACCATTGTGGAACGTGTACGGCCTGTATAGATGCTTGCCCTACTGATGCCATAGTATCTAACAAGGTTGTGGATAGTACAAAATGTATCTCATATCTTACTATAGAGTTAAAGGATCAGATTCCATCTTCATTCCAAAAGGAGATGGAAGGTTGGGTGTTTGGTTGCGATATATGCCAAGATGTATGTCCTTGGAATAGGTTTTCGGTACCTCATACTGAAGTAAGTTTTGAGCCTCATCCTCAATTAAAAAAGATGCATGAGTCTGATTGGATGGAGTTTACGGAAGATGTATTCAGGGATGTATTCAGGAAATCTGCGGTAAAACGGGCCGGATACATTAAACTAAAAGAAAATATTCAATTTTGTAAAGAAGGAAATAAAGTAGAGTAGTATGGCGGAAGAACAAAATCCAAAACGATTGAGCATAGGAGTTCAGATAAGAAATTTCATTATAGACACTTTTACGTTAGACGATGTAAATTTCTCTCAATCTATAGCAGATATAAAAGCAGGGGTGTCCTTTAAGGGTTTTAACATTTGGATTCTAATCTGTTCAATTCTGATATGCTCTTTGGGTCTAAACATGGATAGCACAGCTGTAGTGATTGGTGCTATGCTTATCTCTCCCCTTATGGGACCAATTGTTGGTCTAGGTCTTGGTATCGGTATCTTTGACAAGAAGTTGATTTATAAGGCTTTAAAAAACCTAGGAGTGGCGACATTTATATCATTGGTCACAGCGTATATCTTCTTTAAGATCATACCGACGGAAGAGGTTAAAGAACTTCTCTCTCGAACAAAGCCAACTGTATTAGACTTATTAGTCGCATTTTTTGGCGGCGTAGCAGGGATTCTTGCCGCTTCAAGAAGTATAACTACCAACGTGGTACCGGGAGTAGCCATAGCGACGGCGTTGATGCCTCCTTTATGTACGGCGGGTTATGGTTTAGCCAATGGCAACATGGATCATTTTTTTGGAGCGTCGTACTTGTTCCTTATGAATTGCATTATGATAAGTCTTGCCGCCTTTATTGTTGTTCTTTACTTACGCTATCCAAAGTTTGCCTTTGTCAACGAAGCACAGAAAAAGAAGGTTCGTGCAGGGATTATTTTGGTAGTTTTACTTATATCAGTACCTAGCGGTTTTTTCTATTACAATTTACTTCAGGAAAATCTTATCGATAAAAATGCTGCGAGTTTTATCGAAAAGGAAATTGTTTGTCAACCCGGTGTGTATTTGAATAAATACACCCTCCACAAGGACGGCGACAAGCTTCAATTAAACGTTAATTTAAGCGGCAATTACGTAGACAAGGATTCTATTAAAGCATTTGAAGAACGTATGAGAAATTATGGTTTGGATGGTGTATTAAACGTCATTCAACCTCAACCATTAGGTTTTAAGGAGCAAAGGCTTGCTTCACTAAAAACGGATATAATTCAAGAATTATATGTGAATAGTAAACAAACTTTAGCAACTAAGGACGATGAGATAGCACTCTTGAAAAATGAGGTCAAGAAACTCATCCAAAGTCAGGAAGCTTCGAATCAAATAACTCGCCTAGCCAAGAGCCAATATGATGTAGATCAAATGGCTGTAGATATCCTGGTGTACAGTGATGGCACAAATCAGGATACTATTCCAACTGCTTTAGTAGGATGGAAAGAAGGGTTGAGCAAGCGTGAAAAGAAAATTCAGAATGAAAAACTAATAGACTTGCTGCAAGTACAATTAAATTCTGATGAAGTAAAAGTGATAGATATTCGATAAATTTATCAAGAAACGACCAAAAAAAAAGCGATAGTCATAGTGACCACCGCTTTTTGGTTAATTTATCTTTTAATTCCTTAGTGGTTATGTCCACCTGGTCCATGTACGTGACCGTGAGCTATTTCTTCTTCAGTAGCAGCTCTTAGATTAGCTATACTTCCTGTGAAGTGTAGTTCTTTCCCAGCTAGCATGTGATTGAAATCCATAGTTACTGTGTTTTCTCCGATTGCTTGAACTACACCTACCATTGGTTGACCATCTTGGTTAGTTAATTGTAATTGTGCACCTTCAAAAACTTCAGTACTCATACTTCCGTCTACTAAAAAGATTTGTTTGTCAAGTTCAGCTACAGCGTCTTGGTTATACTCACCATACCCATCTTTAGAAGCTACTTTAAAATCGAAGCTTTCTCCTTCTGCAAGTCCTTCTAGTTGTTTTTCGAATCCAGGAATCATCATTCCATGACCGTGAAGGTAAGTAAGAGGATTGTCTCCAGAAGCATCAAGTTGTTGACCTTCCACCTCTAAAACGTAATTTACGCCTACTACAGCGTCTTTTCCAATATTCATTGGTGCAAAGGTAGCAATACTACTTAGAGTTTCGTTCTAAAATTCAGTAATTTCGCAGTGATGAAATATACCCGTATTCCCAAAGATGAATTGGAGGAATTAGAATCTGAATTTGTAAACTTTTTAGTAGTAAATGGTATAACAGCGGAAGATTGGATTTCAATCAAAGAAAATGAACCTTTGAATGCAGATGAAATTGTAAATCAGTTTAGCGATGTGGTATGGGAGAGTATCCTTAGAAGCACGGAATATTTGGATAAAATTGAGACAGATTGTGCATACTACTTTAATTGCCTGGAGGATAAAATACACCTAATTCGTGTTGTAAAAAGTGATGGTAAAGCAGTCAAACATGTTGCATCAAAGAACTACGCGAAAACTAGGGAGATGGAAATGTTTGAAATGATCCAAAACGGCTGCACCATTAGTGATGGAGCTAATTACAAAGACCTTAGTTAATCTTATTCTTGTACTTGAGGAGCTTCTTTACCAAGCTTGTCTTTTGCTTTATCAAACTTGTTGGGTAGAATTTCCTTTGCTGTATAAATGACTTTATACGTAAAGTAGTCTATTTCATACTTTAAGTAAAGAGAACCATCGCTCTTATTGATGAAGTAATTCCATAAATCATCATTGACATTGGTATATCTGGTTTTGTCTATTTTCAGTGCATCTGTATACCAGTATTTAATAGTCAGGTAATTACCAGAAGAATGAGAAGTTGGAGCTTCTTGTGCTGCTATAGCAACCTCCTTTAGGGAGTGGTCTAAAATAGAAATTTCCTGTTTTGGCCCTCTTAGATCATTTATTTTAGAAATATTTTGAGTAGACGCAGCGTGTGTGTAGAGTGAGTCGTTATTGTTATACTTTTCTATCACTACATTATCTTCTAATGAGATGTAATGTAGGTCGTATCCTTTACTTGAAGCACCATTGTAGACTTTTTGAATATCACCGTTTCTAAAAACTGTAAGCACCATTTCATTTCCAAAAAGAGCTTTTTTATTCTTTTCAAAAAAAGTGTCGACCTTTTGCACGACTTCTACGTCGTATACAATTGTACCTTTGAATAGATCTACTTTTTCACCTTCTGCTGTAGTTACTGTCTTGCAGGATCCTAGAAAGAGGACTAGTACGAAAACTGAAATTATTTTAGACGTCATTTTCAAGTGCTTTTGCTTCTTCTGATAACAGTTTTTTCTGATACCTAGTTTGCACTAAATCTGTTACAACTAACACGCCAATCACAAAATAGAAAGTTGTCTTGCTCATTTTTTCGATAGGGTTTCCTCCTATATGAAGGCCTGCCAGTTCACCACCTTCTGTCACTAGCATTATGCCTACTACGAAGAGAATAAATAGTCCAAGCACCTCATAAAGTCGATTTTTTTGTAAGAAATCAGAAACCTTGTCAGCAAGCCAGATCATAAGTATACCTCCAATGACGATAGCCGTAGACATAATTATAATGTCAGTAGACGAGAAAATACCTCCTTCGTGTCCTTCACTGCTCACTAAGGCCATAGCACTTAGAATAGAGTCAAAAGAAAAGACAAGATTCATCACTACAATCCAAGTAATTACAGATTTAACACTCGCACTTTTTTTAGCCTCTTGAATGTCATGAATAGGAGACATCATGTGCCAAATTTCTTTGACAGCAGTGTATAGTATAAAAGCTCCGCCTAGTAGGACTATAAGAGCATGTAGATTGAAGTGCCCTGTAAGCCAACTGTAGTTGAACGAGAAAAGATCATTTTGTACATATGATATCAGATTTACCAATGCAAATAACAATACTATACGTAACGCAATCGCAACTCCGATTCCCATTTTACGTACATAGCTCTGTCTTTCTTTGGGAGCTCGTTTACTCTCAAGTGAGATATACAAAAGATTGTCAAAACCTAGGACCGCTTGTAGCAAAACAAGCATAAACAAGGTTGTCAGATTGTGAAATGTAAATAATTCTGCCATCGGTACAAATGTAAAAGATTCAATAAAGCGTAAAAATGTTGATGTGAAGATATTCCAACAGTTTATAAAGGTCAATAGGTTAATCAAAAAAAAAGGCAGAGAAATCATCTCTGCCTTTTACTTATAATCAATAATATTCTTTATTATTTTTTCGGAGTATTCTCAAGTATAGCTAACAAGAATTTCCAAAACTTAGCTGTGGACTTGATTCCACATCTTTCATCAGGACTATGTGCTCCTTTGATAGTAGGGCCGAAGCTAATCATATCCAGACCAGGGTATCTCTCGCCAAGTAGACCACATTCTAAACCAGCGTGTATAGCCATTACCTTTGGTTCCTCATTTTTGAATAGCTCTTTGTATTTAGCTACAAGAACGTCAAGTATAGCTGAAGTAGGGTTAGGTGCCCATCCAGGATATGATCCTGTATGTTCTACATCGCAACCCATCAGCCTAAAAGGAGCTGCAACAGTGTATGCTACATCGTATTTTCCGCTCTCTAGTGAGCTTCTTTGTAAGCTCTGCGAGATAAACTCACCATCTTTTATGATAACACGAGCAAAAGAAGAAGAAGTCTCTACCAACCCTTCAATAGCTCTGCTGTATCTAAACACGCCATTGTGACATGCATATATAGCAGCAGTAATCTTTTCCGTATCACCAAGAGACATTGCGGTAGACACGTTTTCTGTTTTTTCTATTGAGATATTCAAGTTAGCATCTTGAATGCGATATTCAGCTTTTATAGCCTCTGCACGATTGTTAAACTCTTCTATGTATCCTTCACCTGCACAAACAGTAGCAAAACTTTCTCTTGGAATAGCATTTCTCAAACTTCCTCCATTCACATCTACTATCTGTAGGTTAAAAGATTGACAGTTATACATCAATCTATTCATGATTTTATTAGCGTTACCTAATTCTTCATTGATCTGAACTCCAGAGTGCCCTCCGCTTAATCCATTTACCACAATTTTATAGGTGTAAGAATCACTCGGAACATCTTCTGAAGCATATTTATACTTAGTATTGGTGTCTATTCCTCCTGCACAGCCTATGCTGAATTCGTCATCGTCTTCTGTATCCAGATTAAGTAAGATAGTGCCATCTAATCGACCTTGCTCTAGATTCATTGCTCCAGTCATACCAGTTTCTTCATCGATCGTAAACAATGCTTCAATAGCAGGATGAGGAATGTCTGTAGAAGTAAGAATCGCCATAATAGCTGCTACACCCATACCATTGTCCGCACCCAATGTAGTACCCTTAGCTCTGACCCAGTCACCATCGATGTACATTTCTATTCCTTGAGTATCAAAATCAAAATCGGTATCTGCATTTTTTTGGTGAACCATATCCAAATGACTTTGCATAATCACCGTTTGTCTATCTTCCATACCGGAAGTAGCTTCCTTTTTGATAATTACATTTCCAACAGCATCAGTATATGTCTCTAGCCCATGCTTCTTTCCGAAATCTTGCATAAAAGCGATAACTCTTTCTTCTTGCTTACTTGGTCTAGGTACTTCGTTTAGATCAGCAAAATGATTCCAAACAACTCTTGGTTCTATGTCTCTTACGTTCATTGGTGCGAAAGTAACAATTCTGAAATTAGGGAGTGCCTGATTAAGAACAATATAAGATGACATTCATCAGAATAAGTCCAATTGCTCACCAGATTCCAAAACAGCATATTTTACAGGATCGATAGCAGTAGGAGAGTTTCTTGAAGCATGAGTGCCTCTGATAGGGCCGACGGAATGAGCTTGTAAGGTAGTAGGAGTAGATGAATCTACCTTGTTTATTAGCTCCATGAGCTCATCATTTGATGTAGATTGTCCCAACCACACTTCTTGCTCTAGTTCGGTTAGAATTCTAGGCATTCTTGGTTCTTTTAGTTTTGGATTATTGTGAATATCCGTCATTAGGATATCTGCCTTACAAGTCACTATAGTAAACGTCGTTAATTGTTCGCCGCTTAAAGGAGAATTCCAGAGAGAGTATAGGCCAGCCAAGCAGATTAGATCCTTTTCCTTGTCTTGAATGTAAAATGGAAACTTCTGACCGAGCTTGTGGTGGTGCTCATAAAAGCCTTCCAAATGTATGATACATCGTTTGGAATCTACAGAATCTTTAAACGATGGTTTTTCAAGTACTGTTTCACCGC
>JBMYYN010000041.1:0-11952 GCA_049609445.1 Bacteroidia bacterium
TTAGGTCTCACTCATTTAGCATTACAATCTAAAAAATGGTAAAAAAGGGACTAAATCACCATAAGAGGAAAGCAATTAGAAATGCTTTTGTTTTTAGTATTGCTATTGTCTTATTCAATGTTTTTGGAGATACATTTTACCAAAGATTTGATTTAACAAAGGAGAAACGATATACGTTATCTGCGTCCACAAAGCACCTATTGTCACAATTGGATGATGATGTGTATATCACCATTTTTTTGGATGGAGATCTTCCACTAGACTACAAAAGACTTAAATCGGCTACTCGTGATATGCTCAATGAGTTTAGGCTAGAGTCATCTGGTAATATTTCATTTGATTTTGAGGATATCTTAGAGGACAAGGAGATTAAGGAAAAGGAATCAATTCTAAAGGAGATTTACCAAAAGGGATTGAAAATAGAACGGCCGGAGGTGAGACCAGACGAGGCACCATCTGAGAAGTTTATTATACCTGCAGGAATCGTATTTTATAAGGGGAATGAATACACCCTTAACCTGTTGAAGAGAGAATTTGGAAAGCCAATTGAGCAAGAGATAAATGGCTCTATTGAGTTGCTTGAGTATGAGATTGGAAACATATTACGAAAGGGCATAAAAGGGGCAGAAACAAAGCTTGCATTTACCTCAGGACATGGGGAGCTTGGAGACATGGAAACCGCAGATATAGCTAGTGAATTGAGTGAGTTCTATTCCTTAGACAGAGTTAACCTCAACTTGTCTGATTCAAACTGCTATAAGGTCTTTGCAAAGGATGTCGCTAATAACCCTGAGAAACCTGTCTTTACTATACTAGTAGAAGGATTGATAAGAGAGCTGAATAAGTATTCTGGAATAATTGTCGCTAAGCCGAATAAACCATTTACTGAGCCGGAAAAGTTCATCTTGGATCAGTACATAATGAATGGGGGGAAAGTGATATTCCTTGTGGAAGAATTGATCGCTGAGATGGATTCGGTAGCCAAGTATGGACAGGTGATGACCGTAAATCAGAATCATAATTTGGGTGATATGCTTTTTCATTACGGAGTGAAAGTGCAGCCTACCCTGATTCAAGATATGCAATGTCATGGGATTCCAGCAATAAATCAGCAGTCGAACAGACCGGGTTTTTGGCCTTGGATGTTCTATCCCATGTTCAATGCTGTAGATGATAATCCGGTATCCAAAAACTTGGAAAATGTGTGGGGGCAGTATTGCAGTTCTCTCGATACTACTGCTAGAAAATCACTTAACAAAACGGTGCTTTTAAGGTCCTCAAACAAATCTAGAGTAGCCCACAACCCTGCTCTTATATCACTTGATCTTCTCAAGATGCGAATGGATAGTACTAACTTTAGAAAGGGAAATCAGATTGCGGCAGTTTTGGTTGATGGAGAGTTCACAAGTCCATTTAAGTATAGAGAAGGAGTCAAGCGAGCTTTTGATATTTCATATAAAGAGAGTGTGAAATCCAACGCTATGATCGTAATAGGTGATGGCGATTTGATTAGGAATCAAGTGTCGTCAGATGGCAAAGTGTATCCTTTGGGTTATGACAAGTATGCATCTAAGCATTTTGGAGCAAGCGTCGAGTTTGCGAATAAGAAGTTCTTCTTGAACTGTGTGGACTATCTCTGTGATGCAAATAACCTAATAGAGGTTAGAAGTAGAGAGGTAGAACTTAGACTGCTTGACAAAAGTCGTATTCGTGCTGAGAAGTTATTTTGGCAATCACTTAATATGGTCTTGCCAATTGCACTGGTTGTTTTATTTGGGTTGATAAACGCATACTTTAGAAAAAGAAGATGGAGTAAATAGTGTCTATGAGGTATGCTTTATGGACCATATTGACCGTATCTTTTTATCTATCCAGTGCTCAGGACAAGAATTATTTTTCAGTCAGTTATACCCCCGGATTTTTACTGGCTCATCGAGCAGACATAAAAAATTTGGCTGCTCACAATTCCGGTTTAGAAGTGTCATTTGAACAGGAAAGAAAACATAGTGAGTGGGGTCAGCATTATGCTCATCCTACTATCGGTTTTGGCCTGTTGTATTACAATCTAGGTAGGGAGGAGACAGGGCATGCTATCGGTGCCATGTCACATGTCAAGTTGAAACTATTTGATGTTGGAGGTACTCGGTTAAATTTTCGTATGGGTGCGGGTTTGGCTTATCTGACAAAGAAGTTTGATGTATATGATAACAGGAGAAATCAAGCTATTGGTAGTCACCTAAACGGCAGTATGCAGTTTGGCCTGGTTGGTCACAACAAATTGAGACAAAATAGAGATTATCTAGAGTATGGTGTTTCTATTTCACATTATTCAAATGCGGCTTTTAAGGTGCCCAATTTGGGGTACAATATGCCTTCTTTTACTTTAAGATATGGTTTTGGAGTAGGGGCGGTTTCTTATGCAAATGTTGATACGAGTGTTGCCTTATCTGGAATGGAATACAGAGTGACGGCTATTTACGGAAAGAAGCAACGAAATTTTGCTCATCCGGTGGACTTCTATAATTATGGCTTACAGTTTAGAGGAATCAGAAATGTATCAAGAGCGAAAGCGTGGAGGTTTGGTATAGATTATACCTTAGATAAGACGTACAAGTTTTCTGAGAACCATTTAGTGGCTTTAGATTCTATATCTCTTATTGATAAGTCGGAAATAGCTGTTGCTGGAGGATTTCAGTGGTCATTTGGAAGAGCTGATATATTAGCAGAGATTGGGGCCTATGTTTATAAGCCGGCTGTACTGAAAAATGCCTTGAGTCAAAGGATGGGTTTAGTATACCGAATCAATGAGCACATGTCTGCACAAGGGACATTGCGTTTTCATAGAGGTGTTGCCGATTTTTTTGAAATGGGTCTAGGATATACGTTATGAGAATCTTGATCTACATATTGGTTGGAGTTATTTTGGTTTCTTGTAATGGGGATAGAAAGGATGATTGTATTACCTCGCTAGGGAAAGATATCGTAGAACTTCGAGAAGTTTCTCCTTTTACAAAGTTGTATGTGGAAGATAGAGTTACTGTGATACTAGTACAGGATAGCTCGAGACTAGGCGAGATAGAATTAAGTGGTCCTGAAGGAGTAATCCCCCAGATAGAATCAGAGGTGAAGGATGGAGTAATCAGATTGACTAATAATAATACATGCAACTTTGTAAGGAGTTTTGATTACTCTATAGAAGTAAAAGTGTACGTTGATGTGTTAGAAGAAATTCATATTGAGTCTATTGCTACTGTAACGAATGAAGGAGCCTTAGATGTTGAAAATCTAAGAATAGTCAATTACGCATTGTCTGATTCATACTTGAATTTAACGGGTAAAGAGGTGTACGTTCAGTCAATCAACTCTGCTGGAACAAGTTTGACCGGTGAGATTAATGTCCTAAAAGGTAGTATTGAAGAAGTTTCTGAATTGGATGCCTCAAGTCTGAAGTGCAAAGAAGTCTTGCTAGATAGCCATACAGCATTAGATTGTAGTATTAACGGAACGGATGGTATCTATGTCAAGTTGTACAATTCTGGAAATATTTATTACAGTCAAGAGCCAATTAACTATAAGATAATAGCGGAAAGAACGGGTTCCGGAAGATTACTATTGAAATAAAAAAGGAGATTCCAAACTGGAATCTCCTTTTTTAACTAGGTTAATATCTGTACTAAGATATAGTAATATTTCTGGGCTGCGTTTCAGCTTTTTTCGTTAGAGTTATTTGAAGTATGCCATTCATGTGTTCCGCTTTGATCGCATTTGGGTCTACACTTTTTGGCATTCTCAGCGAGCGATTATATGTTCCATACTTGATTTCATTTACTAGTGATTTGCCTTCTATCTTGTTTCGCTTTCGTTCACCTTTTATTTTGAGAATATCATCTTCTAGTTTAATTGAAATATCTTCTTTAGCTATACCAGGAAGAGAAAGGGACAAATTGAATTCTGTTTTACCTTCTGTAAACTCTATGTCTGGTCTATAGGTTAAAGCTGGGTTGTTTGTGTTTTCAGTGAAAATGTCATTTACAATATCTCCAAAATTGCTAATTAGCATATCAGATAACATGGTTGGATGTGTTTTACTATTCATAATACTTTTTTTAGAACAGGTTTCAATATCTGTTCCATGTCAAATACGAAGACAAAATGACACAATTACCCTAAATACAGGGCAATAAGCAAGACATAATGTCTTATTTCGCTATTATTATATTATTCAGGTCTTGAAATACTGTCTTAGATACATCCTTATACTTTCGGCCTAAGGACATCATGAGTTCAGTAAGTCTACGCTGGTCATCTTGAGATTGATTTGTCGTATTAAAGACAAGTACACCTGTATCGCTTAGAAGTCTTGATGTGTCCTCAATAAACTTTGTTTTAAAGATTAGTGAAGAGTTTTCAAGTTCTAAGAACAGGTCAATAAAGATGATATCGAAAGCTTGATTGGAATTAGAGACAAAGCTTTCAGCATCATCGATAGATATGATGGGCTTGTTTTGATAGTTGCTAGCAAAATGTCTTTGATAGAGATCAATAATTACCGGGTCATATTCTACTCCATGAATTTCACCTGCATACCTGCACTTTTTCTCCAATAAGTCTAGAATACTACCACATCCAAAGCCTAGAATTAGTACTCTATGTGAACTATGTACCTCGTCTGAAATTAAGCTTAATGCTTTTTCAAAAACCTTGTATCCATTGCCAAATGAAAAATTTGCATCTTTTGTATTTAGCATTTTTCGTCCGTTAGTCCAGACTACTTCCAGATACTCATTTTGTTTAGAGCTTGTTTTTTCGATGGGTATATCCCATACAAATGATGCTATCTTCGATATGATTTCTTTCATAAAAAAAGCCCTCAACAGCTAGAAGAGGGCTAGTTTTTTTAACTGTAATTGTTCTTAGTGTTGAACTACAATTTTTGTTACCGCTTTCTGGTTATCTCCTATTACTTCCACAAAGTAGTTGCCATTCATAAGTTCACTAGTGTTAACTCTTATGCTTTCAGAGTTACTACCTTCAGTTGTCAACACAACACTTCCAGTGATATTATAAATATTTAATGTGTAGTTTCCTTTTATTTCGGTATTGATGTTTACATAGTTGTTAGCAGGATTCGGATAAGCTTGAATGCTAGCTTTTTTCTCTATGCTTTTTTCACCCTTAGGAATATTTGTGAGAAGTGATTTGCTTTCCCAAACACCCATTCCGTGTGTTCCAGCATATATTCTTGGACCAGTCCACGATTTATTTTCAACTTGTACTAGATCAAATACAGGAACTCTTGGAAATGGCTCATCACTATTGGTCCCTTCCAAAGCTTCAGCCCAAGTAGGGGTTCCAGAAGCTCCATTAGAAGTGGCCCAAATACCAAACTCAGTTCCCAATATTACAACATCTGGATCATCTACACTGATGATAGCATGGTAAACTGGCATTTGAGGCAGGTTGCCCTGTATACTAGTCCAAGTTGGAGAAGCAGAAAGAGCATTATCAGTTCTAAATACATAGTTGGTGTTATTATAGTTTCCAACTGTAGCTACTAATCTATTTGGATTAGAATGATCTACTGCAACAGATGTAACCGTTCTGTTACCAGAAACGCTAAGGTTTTGACTTATCTCAGTAGTAACTAGTTTTGAGGCTATTTGCTCATTTTTTGGAAGACTAGTAGTGTCAAACTGAGCAACTAAGAGGCTATCAGTTCTAAAAATTTTACCATTTGAGGTAGTGGCAAATAGTGATGATCCATCAACCGAAACCTCTAAACTGTGAACATTTCTCACATTAGAAACTCTAAACCAACGAATAGCACCCACATCTTTAGGATTTGCTCCGTCGTGAGCTTTTGAAAGTGCATTTTTACACATCCAAACTCCATTATCCATAGCAAAGTACAGACGAGCATCTATAAGAGTATCTTCACCGTCAAGTGCTCCTCTTCTTTTTACATCATCAACTATATCTGGACTTTCCCATAGACACAATGCTGTATTGAAATAGTTTGTCGGTCTTTCAGGTGATGTAGATGTGAAGGCTGACTGTACTCTGTTGTCCCATATTTTCTGCATATCAGAACCACCTGTAATGGATCTACGCAGGTTTCCTTGTTGCCATTCTCCAAACATTATGTCTGTATTAAACTCGGATATTTCAGTTTGGAAACCGTCGTTACCTATGATTTCAGATCCCTTTTTTCTTGGGAAAGACTCACCAGTAAGCATAATTGTACTTTGATCTTGTGTACCACCAATGACTGTACCGTCTATGCTAGCAGAGATACCAAAGAACTGTGTCGTAGAAAAACCAACACTCATGTCTGCGTAGTTATTTAATTCCGCGTTTGTCGTTTTAGCTATACCTCCGTCATTACAGATATACATAATTGGATCTTCTCCTGTATTATCAAAAGTAATAAAGTGTTTGTCTGCATGTATTCCGAAAGGATTTGTTGGTGAGCTGAAATTATTTCCAACTATTTTGGCTCCTTCTTCAAGGGTCCATTCTGCCCATTTCATACCACCTATAAAGACACGATCTTTATTTCTAGGATGTACACCTATTGCCATATCATATAGTCCTTGTGCTTGAGATCCGATAGCGGTAAAAGGAGCAAAAAATTGACTCATTTCACCTACTATTCTTTCAAAAGTAGCTCCTTCGTCAGTTGATTTATAAAGTCCAACTAAAGCACTTCCGTAGCTGTCTCCATCAAAAGTTACGTTACCTGCTGAGACGATGTAAGCGTAATTTGGGTCCGATTCAGACCAAGCAACAGCAGATCTTACGTTTGGAGATAGTCCTGTAACACGTGTGTAAGACGTGCCATCAGTAGGAGTATTAGATCTCCAGACAGTATTTCCAATATAGGCCAATGCAACACCGTTTTTATTGAATTTGATATCCTTGCAACTTCCTCCTTTTAGAAGCTTCCAAGTAGCTCCTGCGTCATCACTCATTCTTAGACCATTAGTCGATCCTGCAAACAAAATATTGTCTGTCGGATGAGCCGTAAGAACGAAAATGCTACCAAAACTAGATGTTCCAGCCACAGGAGTAAAAGTTTCACCATCTGTTGACTTAAACATTCCCATCCCTGTAAAACCAGACTGCTCAGAACCTATAATCGGTGTGAGCAATAAACCGGCTTCACCTGTTCCGTAGTACACATGTCCGTCTGAAGTTTGAGCTAAACTAACTACACCAAAGTTGTCTGAACCTTGAGTCAGAGCGTGCCAGCTTCCTCCCTTGTTGGTAGATTTAAATAAAGAACCAGAAACACCTCCAGTATACATTACAGTCGGGTCATCCTTATCTATAACTAGGCATCTTGTTCTACCTCCATAATTATCTGGACCACGAAACTCCCATTTCAAAGGCCAATCAGCTTTGAATTTAACATTGCTTTGATCTTTAATTTGGCTTATTACATTGGCTACCTCATCGTTAGTTACTGTTCCTGTGACAGGATTAGATCTAACTTGTTTTAAGTAAGCCTCATATCCAGATATAGATTCAGACTCCGTTTCACGAGGAGAATACTGTCTTTCGTCATTCAAAAAATTAAACGAAACCACTCCTGCCAGAAGAAATGACAGAGTAACAATAGATAGTAATATTTTTTTATTCATAATATTTCGCGTCTTTTATTAAAATATAACACACAAATTTAGTTTTTGATTTTACACTATCAAGTATAAGTTAATCAAGAATCTGTTTTGCTTAACCACCGATTTGTGCTTGATTACTTCTTGCCTATTGAATAAGCGGTATAAAGAGAAGTAAAAATTTGATTTTCAGAGTTATATAGGATGTTTAGTCCATTAGGAAAATAGTCTAATCTAATTCCGCAATCCCAACTCTGAAAGTAAAAAGAATGATTCCATTCAAAGTTAATATTTGCAGCAACGTGGAAGCCGTACGATGTTGTTGATTCTTCAAGACCTTCAGTCCACTTGGCTGGACCGTATATATTTTCGCTAAAAGCCTTTGTTTTCTCACCTTGTTGAATGACTTGTAATCCACTGTTGTCGTCTAAAGGATCCTCGAATGTCACGTAGTAAGGCTTAAGTATCCCGAGGTTAATTCCTGAAATAGCTGAGACGGATAGAAGTGGTTTATTGGGCTTTTCTTTTGATATATACTGACCTATTTCATAGCTGATACGTATTGTCCCAGCTGAGTTGACTTTTTGTACAACGTAAGGTTTAGGATTTGGCAACCTGGTATTCTGTACTTTTATCTCCTCTTGATCTTTGATGAACTGTGCGTCAAATCTAACTTTGTTGAAGTCGCTAAAAAGAGGTTTTGAAATTTTGGAACTAGCACAAACTCCAAATCCATTAGTTGCTAATTGTAACCCTAGTGCTTTCCCGGACAAAATAGAGTTTTGACAATACCCAACAAGCGAGCTTAGGCATAGCATTCCTAAGAAGATGGCGGTAATGGAAATGCGAAATCGCTTTTTATGTTCTGTTGGACTATTGATAGGGAACGTAAAAGTACTAATTTTACCTTTTAAAAGCTATTAATACTAAACCAATATGACATCTAAAGTACGATATAAGGGAAATCTAAGAACGGAATGCGAGCATGTGAAATCAGGTTCTATAATATACACAGATGCACCGACGGATAACAACGGTAAAGGAGAATTGTTCTCCCCTACAGACTTGGTTGCTACAGCTTTAGCAAGTTGTATGATTACGGTTATGGGAATAAAAGCAAATCAATCAAATATTGCTTTTGAGAATGTTTCTGCTGATGTGGTGAAAGTAATGGGGTCCGGTCCAAGAAGAATAATAGAGTCAAAAGTCGAAGTTGTGGTAGAAGAAAATTGGACAGAGAAAGAGAGAACTTTAATGGAGTTTACAGGAAAAAATTGTCCTGTAGCTAAGAGCTTACACACTGATATGATTCAGTCTATTAGCTTCATTTATAAGTAGGAAAGTACTTTCTTCGGGTTTACTCCCATGTGTGAAGATGTGTGTACTACCTCACCATTTTTTATAACTATGACCTGTGGCGATTCGTGATTAATATTTAAGTCATCAGCAATCTTTAAAGATAGTGCTCGATTTGCAACTACATCAATCAAATAGACATGAGCTGATTCGTCAAGTTCAGCTTGAGACGAGAGCATTCTGTTCAAAGCCATAGAACTAATAGAACATCTATTGCTGTGTTTAAGAATTATCGCAGATTTAGAGTCTTTAATTTGAGCTTGTATGTCAAGCTCTCTTGTGTAATCCCACACTTGAGATTATCCAATGATAGTTGTTTGTTCTGAAGAAACTTGTCCTACTCCTGGGCAAGCATCTCTTGATCTACATGAAGAGAATAATGCTGCTACAAAGAGAGCGATTGCAAATATTGAAAAGATTTTTTTTACGTTCATTTATGTATTTAATATTGTGATTGTCTTTTTACAACGAACAATCCACCATTGTAGTGCAAAGTAACAACATTATAGATGTATTAGAAAACGATGAGGCGTTAAGCTTTATAGACCAGAACATTAATGGAGATATAGCTGAGCTTTCGCTGAAATATGCAGGAAAAGTTGACTTTGATCTTACAGTGTGCTTACAGTTGATTGACATATATAGACGATCTAAGAAAAAATTGCCCCATTTCTTAGATAAAAAACTAGCAATAGATAAACGATCGTACGAGCAATGTACCTCGGAAGCAGTTGCCAAATACAAGGCTAGTTTTATCACAGGGGACAAGGTCATAGATATCACTGGAGGAATAGGTGTAGACTCACTTTATTTGTCAGAATCCTTTGAGAAAGTCAAGGCCATAGAGCGAAACGAGGAGTTGCACAAGCTAGCGGTATACAATATTGAGAAGCTTGAAATAAAAAATGTTGAGAGGATTTTAGGGGATGGACCGGAGTACTTAGATTTTGCTGATTGGATATACATAGATCCAGACCGGAGAAACAAAGAAATACGATCTGTGGCATTGCATAATCTTGAGCCCAATGTATTGGACTTGTTGCCATCACTAAGATTAAATTCAAAAAAGGTGTATCTCAAACTGTCTCCACTTTTTGATATAACTATGGTTTGGAGAGTGTTTGAAGAGGCAAGTGAGGTTCACCTCATCGCAGAACGTGGCGAGATCAAAGAATTAGGAGTAGTTCTTGATTTCGAAAACGATGTTAAAACAAGGTTTATTCATACTATCGATGTTCATTCATCATTTCAAAAGAGTTTTGAGTATGACAGTGCTTTAATGAAAACTGAAAGAGCTACCCAAGAAGAGAGTTTCTCTAATTTGCTTATACCCAACTCTTTGTTAGTCAAAAGTCAGATGGCATTTAGACTATTAGATGGAATATTCTCTAGTAAACACAAGGAGTTTGATATATTTTTTTCTGATATTCAAGCTCTAGATGGATTCAGAGTATTTGAAATTCTAAATCAAGAGTCATTTGCTGTAAAAGGTCTAAGAAAACAGCTAAAGAAGAGAGGTGTAAATCAATTGAATATTCTGATAAAAGGACTAAACCAAAAAGCTGAGACTTGGCATAAAAAACTTGGAACCAAAGATGGCGGAGACTATTATTTGGTATTGTTGAAGTCAGATAAGTCTCAATCTTATCTATGTAGGCTTATTTCTTCTTAGAGACGATAAAAGCGTCTAAGGCAGCTACCATACTTGGGTGCTCTGGTGACGGTGCTTGAATCGTATTTGAGAGACCAGCTTCTTTTAAAGCCGCGTCTGTAGTTTTACCCCAACCCGCGATAGCACGATCTTCTTGTATGAAATCTGGGAAATTAGCAAATAGAGAAGATATCCCCTGAGGGCTAAAGAATACTAATATGTCATAGTATACACTCGCTAAGTCTGATAAATCAGAGTTCACCGTATGATACATAATCGCTTCAGTATGTTTGATTTTAGTCTCTATAAGGTAGTTTGGTATTGTTTCTTTGCGGATGTTAGAACAAGGAAAGAGGTAGTTTAATGTCTTATGCTTCTTTAGCAACTCTAGGAATGAGGCCTCAGTACCTTTACCTACAAACATTTTACGTTTTCTAAGCTGCGTGTACTTCTGAATATAAAGAGATACACCTTCATTTGTACAGAAATACTTCATGGTAGTAGGTATTTCCACCTTCATTTCTTCTACAATTCTAAAGAAGTGGTCAATTGCATTTCTGGAATTGAAGATAATCGCATCGTGGTCCAGAATTCGAAGTTTTTGTTTTCTCAAGTCTCTTGCAGGAACTCCTACTACTTCAATAAACGGGTGAAAGTCAACTTTTACACCATGTTTTTCCGTGAGGACGTCATACACTGTTTTTTTACTTCCAGGATGAGGCTGAGATATTAGAATACTTTTTACGCTCAATGTTTTGTCCTTAACTGTTTACAAAAAGTACTTTTACCATCACGATGGCAGGTACGATTTCAAAGGTGCAAAGGTAAACAAAAACAGTTAGTAAAGGATACTTAAAGTTGTTTTGGAAGATTATGATAGTCCCAAATAGTCGAGAGAGAAAGTACAGACCTGTGATAACTCCAATAATGTAAAGGATAGAACTAGCTTGTTTTAGGAAGAAAAAATCAAGTAAAAGTAAGCCTGTAAGTAGAATGGCATACCACTGATTTACGCTATACTGGTAGTCTATTATTTGTTCTCCCAGTTTAGAAGATTCATGCAAGGAGAAGTACATTTTATTTGCCAAAAGATTGAACATAAACAGCAAAATAATTACCCCTAATATCCAGTACACATTTAGCGAGGAGAATGCTGCAGGACCAAGACTGTATCCCTGTATGGCTATGGCTACAGCAATAGATAAAGTGATGAATGAACTGATACGGAGGATAGTGTCTGAACCGTATTTCTCACTTTGCCATCCAAATCGTTGAAATGGTAATAGAGAAAGTAGTTTTAAGCTTCGAAACCAATGATGATTAACT
>JBMYYN010000042.1:0-11609 GCA_049609445.1 Bacteroidia bacterium
ATTGGGCATCCGTCATAGCTATTGGGTAGGTGTCGCATGCTTTGCTTATTTGGTGTACTATGGTATGTATATGTTGAAGAATTCAAATAGAATAGTAAATGAAAAGTAAATATTGGTTAATTCTACTTTCAACTGCACTTGTAAGTTGTTCCAAAAGTCTTGTCTATAGTCCATCTCTGAATCTCACTACTACTCCCATCAACAAAAGTGATATAGACATTCAAGGTTCTCTAGAAATGCTTCCAGAAACGAGACCTGAAGAGCTTGGTGGCACTCCAACAACGTTTGGCTTCAATGGTCAAATATCATATGGTTTTAGTGATCGGTTTAATTTAACGGCAAAAGGGTGGTCAGACCTTCAAAACAGAGAAAATCAGAATCGTACGGGTTTTGCTCTAAACGGACAATTTTTAAAAGACCTTTCAGCGAACAATAAACTGATCGTTATGCCAAGAATAGGAATCGCTCTATCGGGTAACGAAGTTGCTGGATATGGACTCGGCTCCTCGCTCATATACCAAAACATAGTTAACGACAAGTTTAGCTGGTATGGCGGTGCCGGTGCAGTTTGGGGATTTAGATATTTAGAAAAAGACCTCAATCATAAAAATGAATCTAAGCTTCCAATGGGCATCGGGGCTATTGGAAATCTAGGTTTATCATGGCAATGCTCCTATGACTTCAGAATAAATATGGAGATTAACCCTACATACCAGATAAACACTTTTGATGAAAACTCTCAATTTATGATAGCACCATCGTTTGGTATTGGGTACACAATCAGAAACTTATAAATCACCAAACAAAAAAAAAGTCCCGCCGTTAAGCGAGACTTCCTTCAGAGTGTGGTGTGGGGCATACCGTTAACAACCTGAATAACTACTTATATTTCAAAGCTTTACAACATCTTGGGAATATTATTGGGACACAAAAATTAAGTCAATATAAACTGCTGTAAATCAATACAGTACGATTCTGTTAGAATAGTGATTGAGCCCAAGCATAAATTGATTACAAAAGACTTGAGAAGAAATAGTCAATCACGGTTTTCATTAATATGTACAGGTAGTGGACAGAGTTAAACTCTTCAACTCCCGAAGTTGTATGCGATGAATTCCATATACTTTATTGGAACCTATTTGATTAAGAAAATCAGACATTGTCTTTTAGTAATTAAAGGCAAACCCAACTGATGGCATCAAAGCAACCGAGTTATTTTCGAGTTGATTTATTGAGGCTGTTTCATGACTTTGTATTCCTAAGGTACAGGAAGAAACAACCATTATCTTTTCGTTTATTTTAAAACCAGCATATGGAGCTAATCGAGCACTAAAAAAATTATTGAAACGCTTTTCAACTTGTGAGTAATCCACTATTTCAAAATCATTTTTTGACAGTCGACCGTTCTGAGCTAAAATCAAGGAGTAGCTTACACCAACATCCATCCCAAGTCTAAAACGTCTAATATCTCTAAATAATCCAAGTTGTACTGGCAATGTTATCATTGATGCTGTATTGGTATGTCGAATAGTCCTTATGTTTTGGAGTAGCACTGGCTCTCCGTCAACTTCAGACACGGATTCTGAGAGTATGATCTTATCAAACCGATCTTTCCACTCTATGTATTCCATTCCTACACTTAAATTCCAAGTCTTACCTTGCTTTATTCTAACCAGAGCACCTAATGAATAACTGGGTTGTGTCGATAGACTCTGATTTAGACTGTCTGCAAGACCAGAATTTTCATATTTAAATTTCTGCTTCATATACACAGCACCACCATAAAGTTTCCACACAATGACTTTATTTGAAACTTTCTCAACACTTTTTTGAGTTGATAAAGATTCATTGGATTCAGTTGCAATCAAGGGTGGAGAATCCTTTAAAGAGTTTTTTCTGTTTTTTGCAGCACTATCAACACTACTAGAGTCAATAAACGTTGTATGCGAAAGACCAGTTTCAGAGGTGCTTTCTGATTTATTGAAAAACAGAATGTTTTCTGTGTCTGGGTGTAAGCTTGATTGTGCTTTTATGTTTTGTTCGGTTTGACTGAGAGAGAAGCTTGGACCTTGCATTTTTTTAGCTCCAGTTCTTGCATCTTGGAATTCACTATTTGGTTTATCTGATTCATTGTTATTGTGCTTAGTCGTATTCTCTATGCGATGAAACAGAGTATTCTCTTTTTCAACCTTAGGTAGGGCATTGCCCAATAAGACCGTGTTTTGTTTTACCTCAGGTATGGGGCTATTTTGTTTGGTTTTGCTTGAAGTATTTGATAGACCTCGGTCTGTATTGATTTTGGTTCTTGGAGAATAAGCCGTAGATGAATCTTTGTTAATTGTCAGTAAAGTAAAAATTGATCCGATTGACACTAGACATACGAATAGTAAAGTGAATATAAATGTTTTTTTGTTATTCGAAGCTTCTGCTGGATGAATTGTACTTGAAATACCATTCCATAGAGCTTCGCTGTCAATCCCCTCCATAGAGGTTGATCCTGCTAGTCTCTTTTTTATTTCTTGTTCTATATTATCCATTTTCTAATCTATCCTCTAAGTGAGATTTCCAAGAACCGTGGTCCAACTATTGGATTTTGTTTTGAGCCAATCTCGAGCTCTAGACAACCTTTTTCTGCTCACGTTTATATTTATTCCAAGCATCTCAGAAATCTCTTTATGGCTAAATTCATCGATCGCAAATAACAAGAATACCTTTGAGTACTTCTCCGGCATAGTTCTTAAAAACAGGATGATCTCCTTGTTAGTCAGTTGACTTATGACTACCGGGTTTATATATTCTTCTTGTTGATTTACCTCAAGAGTTGTGAACCTCTTTTCACTCTTATTCTGTTTCAAACAATTATTTATTACAATTCTACTTACCCAAGATTTAAAAGTACCTCTCTGTGGGTCGAATTGTCCGATCTTATTAAATATTAAAATATAAGACTCTTGCAGCACATCTTTTCGAAGCGAGGGGTTGTTTACATATCGACTGCACAATGCGTTTAGGTAAGGAAGTGATTGCTCATATAGGTGTTTTTGGGAGGAACTATCTCTCTGTAAACAACCATTAATACATTCTTCGCTTATTATCATTGTGGTGTAACAACTCTTTCAAGAGCTATCGGGTGTAAAATGTCTTTATTGTAGGTTGTTTATTTTAGATAAATGACTTCTATCAAAACAAATTATTTCACTGTTACTCAACTTTAAAATCAATTAATTCATCACATTCCATTGATCCAAGTGTACGAAAGTAGGTGATAACTTGCCAATTGGAATCCTGGTATTCATGAGTGCCAGCTGGCGGTGCAATCAGGTGTTGTACAGAGATGCTGTTATCACAGTGAACTTTAATCAAATAGTCTGTATTGATATCAGACCATTCTCCAGACCCATTCGAATCAAAAGTCATAGTGTAGGTACTGTCATTTAGTTGATCCCACGTGCCATCGAAAACTTCAACCTCTGCATAGAAATCCTGGAAAGTATTATCGTTGTTAAATTTGATTTTACTGTCACTCGTACGCACACTTGTTTGATCTTTCCATATCATTGAGTGAAACGCTTTAGGTGGACTACCTGCCAAGCTATCAAGTACTAATTCATGTTTTTCCACTTTAAATGCTTCCCAATCACCCAATATTCTGGGTGCAGTATCTTGATCCTTAATAACAGTGATAGTCTCATCAATGTTTTCTTTTTGGCATGATGATACGACAACTATGCTACTTAGTGTTAACAGGAGAATTTTGAAACTAATTGACTTTTTCATTCTTATCTTTTTTATGTTTATGTACTACTATTATCTTTTATAACAACGAAGCGTGACATTTTTGTTTAAAAATCTTTTAAGAAGGAAATCTGGTTAGGTTGTAATAAACACATCTAAAACAAGCATAAAAAGGGAGTGGGGTACACAATCAGAAACTTATAAATCACCAAACAAAAAAAGTCCCGCCGTTAAGCGAGACTTCCTTCAGAGTGTGGTGTGGGGCGGGATCGAACCGCCGACACAAGGATTTTCAGTCCTTTGCTCTACCAACTGAGCTACCGCACCATCATCATCCTTTCGAATGCGGGTGCAAAAATAAGAACATTGTTCAATTCCAAAAACATTTATTGTAGAAATCTATTTTTATTCTAACATAGGATTTCCATTACTTTTGGAACTTTACAAAGATGCAGCTAATTCAACAACTTTTATTCGCAATCGTACTAGGTGTTGCTATCTATTTTTTCGTTAAAAAAATAAAGCAAATACGCCGTAATATCTTCCTTGGAAAGGACGAAACCATCAATGACAACAAGCCGCTTAGATGGAAAACTATGGCTCGTGTTGCACTAGGTCAGAGTAAAATGGTCGTACGCCCTATTGCAGGCTTCCTTCACATCATTGTTTATGTAGGATTCATTCTTATCAATATAGAAGTGTTAGAAATAATCATAGACGGATTATTTGGCACACATCGAGCTCTTTCATTTTTAGGTGGCGTTTATGATATCGCTATCGGTTTCTTCGAAATCTTGGCTGTACTCGTTCTCGTAGCATGTTTGATATTCTTAGGCAGAAGATTTATCTCAAAAATTCCTAGATTTCATAAACCTGAGATGAAAGGCTGGGCTACTAAGGATGCGACGTACATTCTTATTATGGAAGTGATACTAATGTCAGCATTGCTCAAGATGAATGCTACCGATCAGATTCTCCAAAGTAGAGGTGTGGACCACTTCATAGCCGCAGGAAGTTTCCCTGTATCTCAATATTTAACTGGATTTTTTAATGGTTTTGAAAGCAGCACTTTGATCATTTTTGAGAGAGTGTTTTGGTGGTTCCATATTCTTGGAATTTTGTTCTTTTTGAACTACGTGCCGTACAGTAAGCACTTGCACATATTTTTAGCATTCCCAAACACATGGTATGGCAAGCTAAAACCTGCTGGAGAATTTGCAAATATGCCCGAAATCACCAATGAGGTGAATATGATGATGGATCCAAGCAAAGCAGATCCAAACATGCCTCCACCTGAGAAGTTTGGAGTGGCAGATGTGACAGATTTGAGTTGGAAAAATCTGCTAGACGCTTACACATGCACTGAATGTGGAAGATGCACGAGCAATTGCCCTGCTAACCTCACAGGCAAGAAACTAAGCCCACGTAAAGTGATGATGGATACTAGAGCTAGAGCAGAAGAGCTTGGAAGAGCGAAGGACGAACATGGAGAAGATCATCACGATGGCAAATCGCTACACGACCTCATTTCGCAGGAAGAGCTTCTTGCATGTACTACCTGTAATGCTTGCGTTGATGCTTGCCCAGTGAATATAAACCCAGTAGATATCATCTTCGGCATGAGACAATACCAGACCTTAGAGAAATCTGCTATGCCTTCTGAATGGGCTATGATGAATAGCAATATTGAAAACAATCAAGCTCCTTGGCAGTTTTCACCTACTGATAGGGCCAATTGGACGAATGAGATATAAGATAAAGGCAACTTTACTTAATCTTGAACCGTTTAATACATCATGCCGAAAATTGTTATCACCCTTTGTGCTTTCTTACTATTAACTTTTTCAGCAAACGCTCAGTATTCCATTGAAGGTAAAATACTAGATACAAAAAAAATAGGTGTGCCTTATGCCAGCATTGCCCTTTCGTCAGCAGTAGACACTAGTGTCATCCAATTTAATATAGCAAAGGAGGACGGAGCTTTCCAGATGAAAAATGTTCCATCAGGGAATTACATTCTTGTCATTGCTTGTGTAGGATATGATGTGGAGCATATTTCGATAGATGTAAAAGACCAAAACCTTACACAAAATGTAACACTCACATCTGGAGCTGTATCTATGAAGGAAGTCATGGTGAGAGCTAAAAAGATTCCAATACTGATGAATGGTGACACGGTCATCTATAACAGTAGTAGCTTCAAAACTCAGGCAAACGCAAATGTAGAAGACCTTATAAAAAAACTTCCAGGTGTATCTGTCAATAGTGATGGAAGTCTCGTATCTGAGGGAGAACAAATTACGAAAGTCTTAATCAACGGTAAGGAGTTTTTTGGTGGCAATGTAGAAGCTGCAACTAAAAACTTAGATGCCGAATTAGTAGACAAGATAGAAGTCATAGACAAGAAAAAAGATGAAGATGAATTCACAGAAGATGATAATACAGAAACGGAAAAAGTCATTAATCTAGTTCTCAAAGAGGAACATGCTCAAGGTTACTTTGGCAATATCAGAGCAGGGTATGGAGCAGATGACATACACGACCTACATGGGAATATCAATTTTTTTCGGGATGCTACACAACTCTCGGTCATAGGAGGGGTGAACAACATTGGTAAACGATTATATGGTTGGCGAGATATGCAAAACCTTAACTCTTTTGCCATCAATCCTATGAACAACTGGAATCGAATGACGATGTGGAATTCAGGTGTAAGCACGAATAAAGGAGTTGGAGCTAACTTGCACTT
This sequence comes from Bacteroidia bacterium, assembly GCA_049609445.1. GTDB lineage: Bacteria > Bacteroidota > Bacteroidia > NS11-12g > UBA9320 > UBA9320. The sequence continues at coordinate 6,485 of JBMYYN010000042.1, forward strand.
TGAGCCTGTCAAAGGAGTGAAAGCAGACTTTTCCTATGTCATCACTGACGTAGAAACAGTAGACACTAACAAGAATAACTCTGAAATATATCTTCCTGAGAACACCTTATTTAGCAACTCACTAGCCAATTCGCTTAACATCAGTCAAAATCATCAATTGAATGGTAAAGTTCAATTTGAACCAGATACTCTTAATCGTATAGTCGCTCGGTTTCAAACCGAAAATATGACTAGTGGAAATCTAAACGCCAGTCAAATTTTAACTTTTCTTAATTCGCCTGAAGCTGTTCTAAACAGTGGTGTCACCAGAGACGATACTGAAAACAAAAATGATAAGTTGGCTACTAAAATTCACTGGACTAAAAAGAATAAGAAAAACACAAAAAATCACTTTCTGAATTCGTTCTACTACGGCACTTCATCTAGCAACCAAGATCGAGGGAGCTATTTCAATACTGTCGAAAACTCATTGCTCCCATTTCCCATAGACGAAGCTCCACTCATCAATACTGCTCTCAGAACTGATGAAACAACTATGGCTACAACGAGTGGATTCCAATACAGAATAAACGAAAAATGGACCATTCGTCCAGGGTTCAATTGGATGGGAAGCGACTACAATCATAGTTTTGATTGGACACCTCAAAACGAGGATGCCATAGCAAGCAACAGCCCACATGGAAATGTCCGATTTGATAATATGGAGTACTATGCCCACTTCATCTACAAGCTAGACTCATTCACCACTATACGCGTAGTACCCGAAATAAACCAAATGGTAGAACACCGAAGCTTTACCACAGACACATTACACGAATTTTCGATCAATCAATACTACTTTATACCGTACATCTTTGTACATTCTCGCAAGCCTCACAAACATTCCTTTTATTCGAGTATTAGGGCCAATGTAAAACGACCTCAAACCAATCAAATACTCCCAGTCACTGATAATACAAATCCATATGCTACTATCATTGGAAATATTGAATTGAAGAACTTCATGGAGTATACAGGGTATATGAACTACCGAAAGATATTTGGGCTGGGTAAGTTTATAAATATCAATAGCTGGAATACATACACCGTAAATCCTGTGATTTCTAAAACCAATGTGGACGAAAACAACTACTCTACAAGAGAACTACTTAACTACAAGCACCGGATTCAGAGCAATCAATCATTGTCCTTTAACTGGCCCATCAAACTTCTCAAAGCAACAAGCAATCTTGACCTATCATATTCATACGGAGAATCATATAATATTCAGAACGGCGAAGAACTTGCGTCTATAAACAATACGTATAGCACCGGGCTAGGCCTTCAGTGGAACCAATTCAAAAAGACTAGCTATGAATTACGTTACAGTATTGGGTCTAACACTGGAAAAATAGGGGGAATAGAAAATAACGGATTTATTTCTCAGAATGTAGCAGCAGAATTTGTATGGAATCCTATCAAAAAGCTGGAGTGGAGCACAAATCTAAACTTACAGATGTACAGCGGAAGTGAAACCGTGCCTGCTCAAAACATACCTATAGTAAGTTCTAATATTTCTTACTCTATAGACACAAACAATAGATGGAGCATTGGTATAAAAGCATTTGACTTACTAGATAAAAATCGAAATATCTGGAGGTACTGGGGGCAAAATAGATTTATCCAAAGTCAAAATATGGTGGTTAGACAGTACTTTATGGCAACAGTTCGTTACAAAATCAAGAAGCCAGTAAAGAAAAAGCCAGAAATAAAATCTTAAATTGCACACCATAAATATGAGTGAGCAAATACACGTACCCACAGTAGCAGAACTAACAGCCAAAGGAGAGAAACCTGATGTATTGTTCTGGGTAGGATGTGCTGGAAGTTTTGATGAAAGAGCACAAAAAATCACCAAAGCATTTGTGAAAATTTTGCACGAGGTGGGTGTGAAATATGCCATCCTTGGCACAGAAGAATCCTGCACAGGTGACCCGGCCAAGAGAGCTGGAAATGAATTTCTATTTCAAATGCAAGCAATGGCCAATATTGCCACGCTCAATGCATACGAAATCACTAAAATAGTAACAACGTGCCCTCACTGTTTCAATACTATCAAAAACGAATATCCAAGTCTCGGAGGAACATACGAAGTGATTCATCATACTCAACTTCTACAAGAATTGATAGATGAAGGTAAACTTACTTTTGGTGCAGATCCATTCAAAGGAAGAAAAATAACATACCACGACAGCTGCTATCTAGGCAGAGCTAATGATGTATATGATGCCCCAAGAAGAATACTAGAAGCACTTGATGCGGAACTAGTAGAAATGAAACGATGCAGAAAAAATGGTCTTTGCTGCGGAGCCGGTGGTGCACAGATGTTTAAAGATGCTGAAAAAGGGGACAAAGAGATCAATATAGAGCGTACCGAAGAAGCTATAGAAACTGGTGCCAGTATCATCTCTGCCAACTGTCCATTCTGTACGACCATGATGGGTGATGGAGTCAAACATGCAAACAAAGAAGGTGAAGTAGAAGTCTTAGATTTGGCGGAGTTGGTAGCTCAAGCTAAAGACCTCTAATCCCATGTCCAGAACAAAGAAGTATTCAGTCCTTGTTCCATTCCTATTCTTCCTGATTAATGTATGCTTGCGTTGGGTAGGCATAGATATAAATAGCTTGGCAGGTGATGAGCCTTTCAGTGTCTATTTTGCTCAGATGAGTATCCCTGATATTCTTCGTCACTTAGCACCTGGAAACAACCCCCCATTCTATGAATTATTCCTTCATTTTTGGGAAAAAGCATTTGGTATTGGAGAAGTTGCTGTGCGAATACCTTCCTTGATTTTTACTGGAATTACTGCTGCATTTCTATACAAAATTGGCAATGAGTTTTTTACAAAAGGAACAGGAATTATAGCTGCACTGCTCTTCACCTTTTCGAACTATGCTACTTACTTCTCGCACGAAGCTCGGGTATATGCGTTATTTGGGATGCTAACTTGCATAAGCTACTACCTCTATCTAAGATGGCTCAACGATCGGTACTCACTCCTTACGATGTTACTCTATGTTCTCGTAAGTGTAATTTTACTGTTCAGTCATTATTTTGGCATAATGGTCCTTGGAGTACAAGTCTTACTGGCATTGATACTCAGTTTTAGAGAAAAGAAAAAACTACGTATATACCTCTATTCCTTTGTAGCTGTTTTTGCGTTTTTTACTCCGTATCTACATATCGTAGCAGAGCAATTCTTGAAAACAAAATCAGATGGAACATGGCTTCAACCTCCTCAAGGATGGCCCACTATAGAGTATATGCTCATCCAGTGGGTTAATTCTAAATTGCTTGTCAAAGTAGTAGTAACTGTTCTGATTATTGGGACATTTGCTAGCCTAAGGCATTTCAAAAAAATCAATCGAAACAACCTAGTAGTTCTGACTTGGTTCATCATTCCTTTCTTTGGTATGTTCTTTCTTTCTTACAAGATTCCTATGTTTCACGACCGCTATCTTATGCATACCTACATAGGATTTGTACTCTTGTTATCAGTTGCTTCCATCTCTATTCTGAGAGCCCCTCTTCTCAAATGGATTATTCCCATCTTTCTGGTACTTGCACTCGCCTTTGTATCAAAAAGAAATATAGACAATGGAAGGCATACTAAAGAAGCCATAGCCAAAGTGCAATCTATCCGAGATTCTAACACCCGAGTGGTGATGTATCCCAAGTACCGAATCTTTGGATATGCATACTATTTCAACAGAGATCGATTTGAAGATTTTGACTCAGAATATGCTTATTACAATGTATTAGAAGGGTTCAAAGAAGAAAACTTCTATGGCATCAACCAACACTCAGAAGCTAGAATCGATAGCACCGTGAACAAGATGATTTTCATAATGACAGATGGAGGACCAGAGAGAGAGTTGGTGCAGTCCTTTAAGAATGATTTTACCCAAATAGATTCATTTCACTTTCCCGAGATCATAAATGTCTATACATTTGAAAGATAAGGTCAGTACAGTCATTCTCTAATGCGTACAACAGATCACTTCAAACTTCCCTGACTGTTTCACCTGACTCACATGGGCAAATATCTTAGTCAGATGAGTACGATAGTTTAGATGTGTATTTGCTACGATATAGAATCGACCATTTTGCTTCAATGCTTTTGCGGATTCTTTGAACAGTGATAAGGCTATATCTATGGTCGTCTCGTATTCAAAATGAAAAGGAGGATTACATAGAATTAGATCAAATTTTTGTGCCCCAAACGACTCCATACTATTTTGCCAATGAAACTCCGTATTCGCTTTTGGAATATTCAACTTAGCCGAACTGATCGCTAAATAATTGTCATCCATAAGATGCAACTCACAGTTTTCATTGGACTTTCGAACGTACCTGCCAATCACACCATTCCCACATGCGAGATCCAGTATGCAATCAGAATCATTCACTTCAGGAATACAATCCAAAAATATCTGCGTAGCAACATCAACCTTACTGGATGAAAAGACCCCGGAGTACTGTTTCAACTTCAAATCTAAATCGTTTGGCACTTCATGAAAAAGTTGAGAGGCTTCTACATCTTTCTTTGGCCCTCGAAGCACAAGTAGTCTAGCCTTCTTTACTGCTAAACTCTGGGATACATCCCCAAAATAGTGATTCGCTATTTCCAACCAACGAGGCGTAAAATTTCTAGTCATAAATCCACATAGAGCAACGCTATCTTCATTCATCTTTGCATGCATTTGGCTCAGATATAATTCAAATAACTCAGCAGATTTCGGTATTTTGATCAATGCTAAGTCTATTGATTCGACATCCAACTTTAGGGGGTGCGACCATGTGTTATTTTTAGGGTCAAGACCATTATTTTTAAAGTTCAGTTTAGTAGCTAAAAGCTGAGATTTTAATAAAACTACTGACAAAGGCTTGTAAGCACTTAATGCAGTGGCCATCGCACCAAATGTATCATGGGCTATAGCTAATTTCTTGTTCTCAAAGCCTTCATTTTGACCGAGGCTCAGGAGCAACTCATCTGCAGCACTCCACGCTCTCAATGATCGATTGTTTGTCTTCGGAAAACGTTGAAGTGGCCAGTTTTTGTTATTGAAATTCATTTTCTGAGGT
>JBMYYN010000043.1:0-11418 GCA_049609445.1 Bacteroidia bacterium
TATCAGATACCATTTACTGAAGATATCAAAGTGTTCTGGGTACTGTTTCCATTGATTATTGGGGCACTCTATTTTACCTTCTATTTTAATTTTATAAACTTTAGAGGTTTTAAAACTGCAATAAATATTGTCAGAGGTAAGTACGATGACATAGATCATCACGAGTCGATGGTTGCGGCGGGAGACTCTACTCCAGGTGGAGATAATATTGAAACTATAGCTATCGAAGGAGCAGAAGGGGAGGTTTCACACTTCCAAGCACTTACAGCAGCTCTCTCTGCGACTGTAGGGTTAGGAAATATAGCTGGTGTTGCTATTGCAGTATCTATCGGAGGAGCAGGAGCAACGTTCTGGATGATTGTGGCGGGACTCTTGGGTATGGCGTCTAAGTTTGTAGAATGTACTTTAGGTGTTAAGTATAGAGATGTGGATTCTTCTGGAACTGTTTTTGGAGGACCAATGTATTATCTCACAAAAGGGTTGAAATCCAAAGGCCAAGCAGGGTTAGGTAAAGTTCTAGCTGCAATTTTTGCAATTTTCGTTATCGGAGGATCATTCGGTGGTGGAAATATGTTTCAAGTAAATCAAGCCTTTCAGCTAGTAGAGAATATATCTGGAGGTGATAGCTCAGTATTGCACGACAAAGGCTGGCTATTTGGTATTGTAATGGCCATTTTGGTTGGAATTGTAATTATTGGAGGAATAAAGAAAATAGCTAAGGTTACGGATAAGATTGTACCATTTATGGTATTGATATATGTATCGGCATCACTATTCGTTTTGATATCTAAATATGATATGATTGGCGATGCTTTTGTTCAGATTTTTAATGGAGCATTTAGTCCTTTAGGTATCGCAGGAGGAGCAATTGGTGTGTTAGTTCAAGGATTTAAAAGAGCGGCCTTTTCGAATGAAGCAGGTGTCGGTTCTGCTTCCATAGCCCACTCTGCAGTGAAGACAAAGTATGCAGCAAGCGAGGGCTTGGTAGCACTTTTAGAACCTTTTATTGATACTGTTGTAGTTTGTACGATGACAGCCTTGGTTCTAATCATAACAGGAAATGTCGCTGCAGAAAATGCTAGCTTAGATAATGCTCAAGCTATTTTGTTGACATCAGGAGCATTTGAATCTGTCATTTCGTGGTTCCCTTATGTATTAACCTTAGCAGTAGTCCTTTTTGCGTTCAGTACGATGATATCTTGGTCCTATTATGGATATCAAGGATGGGCTTATTTATTTGGCAGATCTAAGAAAATGGAATATGCATACAAAGTCTTGTTTTGTCTATTTGTTATAGTAGGTTCAGCAGCTAGTTTAGGGTCTGTAATCGATTTCTCAGATGCAATGATTTTTGCAATGATGGTTCCTAACATGATAGGACTTGTATTGTTAGCTCCTAAGGTGAAAGATGAGTTGAATAAGTATCTAAAGGCAATAAAAAAATAAGAATCACTCTCGGTTTACAATATGATGTTTTTACAAGAAGTTTCACAAAAACTTCCGGGAAGTGCACCGGATAGTGGGTTTGGTTTTTGGTTTTTAAGTCAAGTAGTAGTAACGCTTATTATTTTTATAGGGGTTTACTTCATATTGAAACCCATGTTTAACAAAAAGGATAAAGAGGGAGAAGAGGAAACTTAGATAAAAACCTACTTAGTTTTTATTTCCATAGATCGAAGAATGGAATCTGTTTTAGCTTTCATTTTATCCATCATTTCTTCTCCAATTACTTTTTCCATTTCAGTTTTGGAAGGTTTTATCTTGGGGCTAGATTTATACTTAATGACTCCCAAAACGATTACAGAAATAACTAATACAACGTAGGTTACCCATTTCTGCTTTTTGGAAACTTCAGCTTCTTGTTCTAATTCCTCAAGTAGTTTTTCTGTTAGTTCGATAGAGTCATGAATAGATTCTTCATTTTGTTCATAATAAGATGACCATATCATTAACTCAAGTTTTTCCTCTTCTATGTAGTAGTAAGTCTCAGGAGTTAGGTAATATATGTATTCTTCATCTTCTGTCTCAATGAAGTTGCTTTTAGTCAGAAAGCTGACTAATGCCTCACATTCATCTTCATTGTTATAAATTAAGTCTTTAATGTGTAAAGATTCAGAGGAAGAATTATAGATGAGAAGAATATTCTCAATAGCGAGAGATATGAAATTCTCCGTCATCAATGAATTGTTGTTAGGGTGGTCTGTGTTATACATAAATAGACCACCGAGGGTTACTTAAGTAATCTACCTCTTAAGGCGATTATCGTAAATACACCGACACTTATAGCTGCATCTGCTATATTGAATACAGGTCTAAAGAATTGTAGTCTTGATCCTCCTAGATAAGGTATCCAATCGGGCCAAAACGAGTCAATAAGCGGGAAGTACAACATATCTACGACCTTACCCATAAAAAATGGAGCATATCCTCCTTCTTGAGGTAGAAAAGTCGCTACGTGGTGATATGTGCTTGCATCAAAAATTCTTCCATAAAAAATAGAGTCTATGATGTTTCCAACAGCTCCAGCTAGAATCAAAGAAACGAGCACCACCATCATAGTCTTAGCTCCTTCTTTGATCAAAGCACTAATGTAGTAAATGATCGCACCAGAAGCAATGATTCTAAAAAGGGTGAGAACAATCTTACCCCATTTCCCACCTAGAGTCCATCCAAATGCCATGCCTGGGTTTTCGGTAAAATGTAGTTCAAACCAATCACCCATTATCATTTTACTTTGACCAAGGGTGAAGTTAGTTTTTATATAAAACTTAAGCCATTGGTCTAGTACTAAGACAGCAAGTACTGTCAGTACAACAAGCGTAAGTTGAGTACGCTTTTTACTCATTGAAGAATTTCCCAATGTGAAGGTTATTTATACTGATTTTTCTTCGCCTCGATACTTTGAGTAGTATGAGGTACTGCTTTCAATCGTTCTTTGCTAATAAGGTTACCAGTAACCTTACAAATTCCATATGTTTTGTTCTCTATACGAACTAAAGCAGTTTTAAGGTTCTCGATAAATTTTTGCAAACGGGCTGCTAATTGACCTGCATTCTCTTTTTGTTGAGAAGCACTACCATCGTCGATGGCTACATATGCACTCGCAGTGTCATCAGTTCCGTTATTGCTAGCACCTTTTATTTGATCTCTGAGGTACGAGTATTCTTGCTCTGCACCTTCAAGTTTTTTAAGTATGATTTCTTTAAACTCCGCTAAATCCGCGTCGCTATATCTTAATGATTCTGACATTTTTCTATTTCGAAAGTTCTATTTTTAACGTCTTGCCATCTACTTCTATTTCATCTGTACCTTCGATTGATATAGATGAACTTAAAGAACTAGCTAAGACTTCTCCGCAAATATATTGATTAAACACATCCATTGCTGTCTTGGTGTAGTCGTTCTCCTCTAATATTACTGTAATTTTATCCGTAACGTTAAAATCCTTATCCTTTCTTAGATTTTGGATTTTATTAACTAGCTCTCTTGCAATACCCTCAGTTTTCAACCCTTCTGATATTTCTAGGTCTAGTGCTACTGTGTAGTTGCTGTCTGACATGATTTGCCATCCTGGAATGTCTGCTGTCTGTATAACTATATCGTCCTTAGATATTTGGTACGTGTTTTCATTAGCATTGATAGCAATAGTCTCACCATTTTCTAAGATGGCGATTTGTTCATTCGTGAACGCAAATATCGGACCAGTCACGGCCTTCATGTCTTTACCCACTTTTGCCCCTAAAACCTTAAAATTAGGTTTCGCTGATTTCTTAATGATTGAAGAGTTCTTATCAATTATCTCAATCTCCTTAATGTTTACTTCTGACTTAATAACGTCTTCAACCTTTTTAAGATTTGCAGCAAATTCATCATCAAGTGCAGGTATGATGGCCTTACTAAGTGGCTGTCTAACTTTAACTCCTTCCAGTTTTCTAATACGCAGAATTAAGGAAGTAATTCTTTGAGATATTTCTATTTGTTTCTCTAGCTCCATGTCAATTACAGAAGTGTCCGCCTTTGGGAAATCCTGTAAATGAATAGATTCAGTTGTGAAATTCAAGTCTCTGAATAAATTGTCCGAGTAGAATGGACTGAAACTACACATTAACTTAGCTATAGTCTCTAAGCATGTGCTTAGTGTCTGATATGCTGCAACTTTATCATTGGTCAATTCTCCTTTCCAGAAACGGCGACGATTAAGTCTTACGTACCAGTTGCTCAAATCATCAATGACATAGCTTTGAATCGCTCTAGTAGCTTTAGTAGGTTCATAGTCATCCATAGCTTCTTCTACAAGCTTAGCAAGCGAGTGAAGTTTGCTTAATATCCATCTGTCTAGTTCAGATCTCTCACTGAGAGGTACAATTGGAAGGTCGTTTGTGAACTCATCTATATTAGCATACAATGCATAGAAACCATACGTATTATGCAAAGTGCCAAAAAATTTACGTTGGGTTTCTACAAGGCCTTCAAGGTCAAATTTTAAGTTGTCCCAAGGTGCAGCATTGCTAAGCATATACCAACGGATTACATCAGCACCGTACTTATCTACAGCCATAAATGGATCAATAGTGTTTCCAAGACGCTTAGACATCTTGTTTCCATTTTTGTCTAGGACCAATCCATTTGCAACAACATTTTTATAGGCTACAGAATCATTTAGCATAACTGATATAGCATGCAGAGTAAAGAACCAACCTCTGGTTTGATCTACACCTTCGGCTATGAAATCAGCAGGATAGTTTGTTCTGTCATCTACCTGCTCTTTGTTTTCAAAAGGATAGTGAAGCTGAGCATAAGGCATAGCACCAGAATCAAACCAAACGTCAATTAAATCTGTTTCACGATTCATAGGAGCTCCATCATCAGATACTAGTACAACATCATCTATAAAAGGACGATGTAGATCAAAATTTTCATCGATACTATTACTAGCCATGAAGCCAGCTTTTACAGATTTTTCTACCTCTGATTTTAATTCAGCAACAGAACCGATACACTTTTCTTGCAGACCATCTTCCGTTTTCCATATAGGAAGCGGAGTACCCCAATATCTACTACGACTTAGGTTCCAATCAACTAGGTTTTCAAGCCAGTTTCCAAATCGTCCTTCACCTGTACTTTTAGGTTTCCAATTTATAGTTTTGTTTAACTCTGTAAGCCTATCTTTTACAGCCGTAGTTTTGATAAACCAACTTTCTAGCGGATAGTACAGTATAGGTTTGTCTGTTCTCCAACAATGCGGATAACTATGCTCATACTTTTCTACTTTGAAAGCTTTATTATCAGTTTTCAGTTTTATAGCTATTTTGACATCAGTTGATAGATACCCTTCAGCTTTTTCATCTTCGTCTTTGTAGTTTTTGACATATAAACCGGAGAATTCTCCTACACCATCAATGAATTTTCCTTGACGATCCACTAGTGTAAGGGACCCAATGCCATTTTGTTTGGCCGCTATATAATCATCAGAACCAAAGCTTGGTGCCAAGTGTACAATCCCAGTACCATCTTCTGTTGTTACAAAGTTGGCGGCAATAAGTTCAAATGCTTTTCCATCTTCAGGCTGTTGATAGGGAAGGAGTTGCTCATATTTCTGTCCTACTAGTTCCGCACCTTTAAGCTCCTTTACAATTTCGAAAGGAATTGCTTTGTCCCCTGCATTATAATCGTCTAACTTAAGCTCAGCATTCTTCGAGGGGAAATATTTTCCAACTAAGTTAGTAGCAAGAATGACCGTTATCTTTTCAAACGTATATTGATTAAATGTTTTTATGACTGTATAGTCTATTTTCGGTCCAATTCCTAGAGCTGTGTTGCTAGGCAATGTCCAAGGTGTGGTTGTCCAAGCTATGCAATATGTGTCTCCCCATCCTAAGTCTAAATCAATATCTGATGGGTTAGAAAGTTGAAATTGAGCCACTACAGTAGTGTCTTTTACATCCTTATAGGTTCCTGGTTGATTCAGCTCATGCGAGCTTAGTCCTGTACCTGCAGCAGGTGAGAATGGTTGGATTGTATGTCCTTTGTATAGGAACCCTTTTTCATGAAGTCTTTTGAGAAGATTCCATACAGATTCTATGTATTCATTTTCATAAGTGACATATGGATTATCTAGATCTACCCAATACCCAATTTTTTCAGTGAGTTCGTCCCACTTGTCCTTGAATTTCAAGACATCTTGACGACAAGCGGCGTTGTATTCTTCAATAGAGATAGACTTGCCTATATCATCTTTGGTGATTCCTAGTTTCTTCTCTACTTGCAGTTCTACTGGCAGTCCGTGCGTATCCCATCCAGCTTTTCTATTTACTTGAAAACCTTGAAGTGTTTTATATCTACAAAATACATCCTTTATACTACGGCTTATTACGTGATGAATTCCAGGCATTCCATTTGCTGAAGGTGGTCCTTCATAAAATACGAATGAGTCATTTCCTTGACGGTTTTCTACACTTTTTTCAAAGACATTGTTTTCTTTCCAAAAGGAAAGAACCTCTTTTTCTGTAGAAGGTACATCTAGTTGTTTGTATTGGGGATATTTCTTGTCGTGAGCCATTTGCGACATATTTTATATAGTTGAAAATAAAGTGTGCAAAGGTAATAAATATGAACGCTAAAAGATAGCACGAAAAAAAGGGTGTGAATCATTATGATTTACACCCTTTGACTAGTAATGTTCTTTGGAATTATTTTATAAATGCAAGGAAACCTTCTGCATTTGTATAACCAACATGTCTATTGATCACTTTGCCATCTTTGTCTAAGATGATTTGTGTCGGATATCCACTAATTCTGTGTTGCTTTACAAAAGCTATTCCTTCTCCTTTTTCACCGTTTAGTGCAAGAGGGATATAATCACTGGTTACTTTAGAAATGACAGCCGCATCCGTGTATACATTCTTTTTCATTTTCTTGCAGTAACCACACCAATCAGTGCTCACGTCTATAAGAATTGGCTTGCCAGATTCTTTTGCCAATTCCAAAGCATGTGACATGCTTTTGGTGGATTGCCATTCGATAGAAGCCGAAGTTTCAGTTATTTCAGTGTCATTTGCTTCCTTAGATGAGTTTTTGGCAGTACTGCATGCTATTACAGCAAAAACGACGAGTATGGATAATAGTATTTTCTTCATTATTGAATATAACGCAGGATTTTACAAATCCTTACATTTACAGTTTAGGAAATTGCTTTCAGGATTTTATCTCGTTGCTCTTCGGTAAGGTGCATCGATTGCTTTTTTCTTTGATCCATTATCTTTGAGATAGCTTCATCAATGAGCTGACTATCTTCTTGATACTGACGACACGGCCCACATATAGCAGAGTGCATTTTCAATCTTATGTTTTCTACAAATGATAGATCATCTAATGTAGACTTAGCTCCCAAAAGAGCAGCTTGTTTACAAGAGAGTGCTATTGCTTTCATTACAGCATTCATACCTTTATTCCTTCCAGTTTATTTCTAGACAATTTTTAAGTTGCAACTTAGCTCTGTAAGCCATTTGCCATAAATTAGACGACGAGATACCAAGTTCCTTACTAATCTCAGCACCTTTTTTGTGATCGAAGTATTTTCCTTGTATAACGCCTCTCCATTGCTGCGGTAAGTTGCTGATGCACATGTTCAGCACTTCTAGAAAAGACTGGTTGTCTAAAAGGTGTTCTTCTGTATTGGCCCATAAAGGAGTTACAGCTTTGTTCCACGCACCTCCATTGTCAAAATTGTCATCCTCTACTCGTTTCCCAGCAAGTTCCGTTTCATTAACAGATTTTTTAGTGTTACTGGCTCTATAGTAGTCGATTATTTTATTATTCAATATGGTGTAGAGCCATGTTTTTGGGTTGCTTCCAGGCTTATACTTATCAAATGATTTATAGGCAGAAAGCATAGTCTCCTGAACCAAATCTTCAGCAGTTTCCTTGCTTGATGTCTTGTAATATGCCCATGAATACATATCGTCACCATAGTCATTCAACCATTGACTTATGGAGCTATGAGAATTAAGTTCGTTACCTGCTGACATGATTACAATGTTAAGGATTAATGAACCAAAGGTTAATTTCCTCTATTTTCTTTTTTAGCTTTTTTACTATCGTATGACAGCAGTAAACTTGGAAGTAAAATCAAATTAGAAAGTAGAGCGATGAATAGAGTCAATGCTGTAAATAGACCGAGAGCTATAGTTCCTCCGAAATCTGAAAACACAAAGATGATAAACCCAAAAAAGAGTATTACCGCAGTGTATATCATGCTAGTACTGATCTCTTTGTGTACTTTTCGAACCGCGTCAGCTATACTATTTGAGGTTTTTAATTCCATTTTGTACTTCGTCAAGAAGTGAATAGAGAAATCCACAGCAATACCAAATGCTACGCTAAATACTAGTACTGTACTTGGTTTGAAATTGACACCGAAGTATCCCATTATTCCGGCTGTGAAGAGAAGCGGAATAAGATTCGGGATGATAGATATTAAGATCATTCTCAACGATTTGAATATACTCGCCATAAGTAAAGAGATGATGATGAATGCTATCAATAAACTCATCAAAAGATTACTAATCAGATAGTCATTTCCTTTTAAGAAAATAACACTTGTGCCTGTTATGGATAAGTCAGTCTTACGACTACTGTCTAGCTCTGTATAGCTTACTTCTCTATATGAGTGATAAGTAGTATCGTATAGTTCTGAAGCCGAATCCATTAGGACTATTTCAGTGATGCTGTCTGTAAAAATGTCTTCAGTGATTTTTCTGAAATTGAAAATAGTGTCAGCTATTAAATTAACTTCCTCTTTCAGCTCCTTGATACGGACACTACCCACATCCGCCATTTGAACACTTATACGGGCTTTTTGGTTTTCTGGATCCACAAGACTATTTATCATTCCCTCGTTGGTTTCATCCTTTGGAATAGAACTCATGATATTTCCTAGATCTAAAACACTAGGGGGTCTATATCGTCTAGGATCACCTTCGTAATAAGCCTGATTCAAAAACTTCATAGTTTGTGAAATGGAAACAGGCTTTGAAAACTCTGGATATTCTTGAAGCTTTCTTTCTAGTAGGTCAATGTTGAGAAGGGTACGAACTCTTGAAATCCCTCCAGGCTTCTTCGTATCGACTACTATTTCAAATGGCATCACACCATTCACATTTTTCTCAAAAAACTTGAGGTCAAGATATAGTTTGTCTGATTTAGAAATATCATCAACCATATAGCCTACATTTTTAAGCAAGGCCATCCCGATGACTGAAGCCACTACAAGGCCTATTGTCATCGTGTAAACCATTTTTCTCTTAGTCTGAACTATTGTGGCTAGTTGGTCTATAAGATTGTTCAGAAACTTATAATCTAAGTGTTTTGTGTGCCTTTGTTTTGGAGCAGGTAAGTAGCTAAACAGTACCGGAATCAAAATCATGGAGATCATAAAGACTGCCATGATCGCTAAGAATGCTGTGAGGCCAAACTCTTGAAGAACCGAGCTTCCTGTCAATGTAAAAACGCCAAACCCAACAGCTGTTGTAAGATTAGTGAAGAGTACAGCTCTACCTACTTTTGATATTACCCTCTGTAATGATTTTATCTTGTTTTCGTGGCTTCTATATTCTTCGTGATACTTGTTCAGCAGGTAAATACAGTTGGCTATACCGATGACCACGATAAGCGGTGGGAGCAGACCGATAAACATGGTGATTTTAAATCCAAGAAGTACTAAAATACCCATACACCATATCACACCTACTATGACTGTAAGGAGTGAGAATGCTAACGTAGGGAAACTTCTAAAAAAGAATAAAAGTATCAATGCCGTAAGAGCCATAGAAACGAGAGTGAAGCGAACAAGCTCTTGCTTGATCATCTGAGACATTTTGGTTCTGATGAAAGGCAGTCCAGAGAAATGAACTTCCACATCGTGCTTGTCACATACTTCTTCTATGGATTTTTGTAGACCGTTTACAAATGCTACTCTTTCTTTTGTGTCTAAAATAGCCTTCTCAAGAGTGATGGCCATCAAAGAAAAATCAGAACTGTCTTTGAATAATAAACCCTCGTAAAATCTGAGTCGTTCTATTTGAACAAATATTGCATCCAGTTCTTCTTGCGTTTTTGGCTTTTCCTGTACAAGATTACTTGCGTGAAGAGCAGTAGTCTCATACGTTTCCCCTTCGAAACTGTCCAGTACAGTCTCCTTGTGTAAGTCTTTTAAGTTAGCGATCGAGAGTACTTGTTTTATATTCTCAGTTGCGTTAAGTGATTCTGTGAGGTCATACCAATCATTGAAAAAATCCAATTGGCGAAGTTTGGTGTCATTCACACCTACGACCATAACACTACCATCATCACCAAAGGTCTTTTTGAACCCTTGATAAGCCAACATGTCTATGTCGTCGTCAGGTATAAACTTAGGATTGTCATATGCTAATTGAACTTGTGTAGTCTTATACAGCATTAGTGCTGTCGTCACCACAAGAAAAATGATTAGGGCTAATCTATTCCGAAGTATCGTATTTGCTATTTTCTCCCACATGTGAAAAGGGTTGCAAAGGTAGTCAAATAAAGAGCATTTTCAATAGATGTAGAATAGACTGTCAGGGTCCCTTTTTTAGGGGTTCATTACCACTATTTTTTCGCGGTAAATGTCTCCTGCACTACTTTCTAGAAGTAGGTAGTGAAGCCCGGTTGGTGTCTCAAGTTTAATTCTTCCAGAAATCGATAGGATACCTGATTGAACTTCTAAACCACTTGGTGATATTATTCTGTACGTCGAAAATTTCATTTCGTCGTTTAACTTTATGAATATTTCACGACCTGCAGGGTTTGGGTAGATATATAGTTTTGAGGATAGTTCGGTTTTGTCGATGCCTGCAAAATTGTTACAATCATCTACAAGCTCATTTACTTCCCTTTGTATGTCTGCTAGTTTATTGGCAACGTTTTCTCCGGGGCATAAGGTGGCACAACCTGCTCTATGCATTGTCACAGTATGTAAATATTCCCCAAGAGAGTTAGGATGTAAAAAGGAGTCCATTGGATCAATGTTTTCTTTGTGTAGTTTCCACGCAATCAATTTATTAAGGCTTGATAGCATAGTGTCTGACGGTGTGGCAATTTCGTAATCTCCCATCAGAGAAATACCCATAGTACCACCATTTTTAGAACAGAAATGAGCACCTTGAATATTGTCTTCTTCATCAATTCCCAAGGGGTCACGACCTTCAAATATTGTCCCATCTTGAGCTATGACATAGTTGTATCCTATGTCGTCCCATCCGTTACTTTGGGTATGGTATAAATAAATGTTGCGAATGGTATTGACATAGTTTGTGTCAGAATTGCTCCCTGCAGTATGGTGAATGACGCAATGTTTTACCGTTGTACGAGTTCGACCTGGTTTTGGAGCAGGTAGACCTT
>JBMYYN010000044.1:0-11406 GCA_049609445.1 Bacteroidia bacterium
AAATGGTTTTTGCTCCTAATGTTGATCATACAGATAGATTGAGATTCTTAGCTAAGGAAGATTTTTATCAAAACTATTTCCTTTCTAGAACACAAGGGAAAGATATCGATGGTAATGCAATGACTCCTTACACTTGGAATGGAGATAGAGGCTCATGCGATGAAGGGTCAATCGACTTAGACGTTCAAAATAAAGTAGCCAATAGAATAAACTACTTCCGTAGGAATGCAGGAGTTCCGGAAGTATTATTTGACGCTGCCACGAATGAATATTGCCAAAAAGCTGCATTGATGATGATGGCAAATGGAAAGTTAGAGCATAATCCGCCAAGAACGTGGAGATGTTGGAGTAGCGAAGGAGCTTATGCTGCTAAGCATTCATTGATCATAAAAGACGCTAATACTTCAATGGCCGTGACTTACATTATGGATGACAAAAACCCAAGTGCTGGAAACAGAAGATGGTTACTCTATCCAAATGGGAAGGTATATGGACACGGTAGTACAAATGAGATCGCAGTAATTTGGGCTCTTGACGATAGCGGAAGCACAGATACGACACAATACATGGATGCTCCTGTTTGTTGGCCACCTGAAGGTCACGTACCACAAATGATGATGTTTAGCAATTGGACATTCTCTATTTATCGCGATCTGAAGGATGCTAAAGTGGAAGTGATGCAAGATGGGAAAGCTATTCCAGTAGTGGTAGAGAAGTATGTAGAAGGCTATGGAGCTCCTACATTGGTGTTCAAGCCGCAGGTGAATAAAAACGCACTTCCTGATAAAAGTAATTTTGATGTAAGTGTGACATTGTCAGACGGACGTAATTATAAATACACCGTTCGTTCATTTAACTACAATCCTGGTAGATAAGCAGGGGTATCTCTGCAACCTTTTTGCTATCTTGCACGTCTATTGTAAATAGACGTCACATTGCTAAGACTTAGGTTTTCATATTGTTCCATTTTACTCCTTATAGCATCTGCTACTTTCGGACAGAATGGATTCACAGAAAACAAAGGACAATTTGATGATCAAGTAAGCTACCAAGCTGATTTAGGACAATTTAAAGTATTCCTAGATGATAGTGGATTTACTCTGCTTCTTCATGATGAAAAGGTATGGGGAGAAATTGCTGAAGAATTCCATGATTATTTTCACTATAAAAAACTAAGTTCTACTAAACCAAAAGTTCTAGGATTTCAAAGTGTAAAATACAAGCTATTAAATGCCAACTGGAGTCAAAGTATCGGTGTAGATGCTTTTGAAACGAGATATAATTACTATTTAGGTTCAGACTCTTCTCATTGGGCATCTGATGTGAGAAGATTTCAAAAAGTTACATTTAAGGACATTTATCCCAATATTGACATTGAGTTTCTTGCATTGGACAAAAGATTCAAATACAATTTTATCCTTAATCCGGGAGCAGATATCAGTGACATAAAGTTAGCAATTGAAGGAGCGGACTACGAGGTAAAAAAAAATAGGATAGTACTTAACACAAGGTTTGGAACTTTGGATGACGTTTTGCCAGTTTCTTATTGGGTCAACGAGGGTGGAGAAGAGCCTGCAGAGGTTTGGTATGAGGTAGTGGACGGAGTAATAAAGTTTAGGAAACTTAGATCTAAGAAAAGTTCTACATTGGTTATAGATCCGGAACTCATATTTTCCACGTATTCTGGAAGTAGTTTAGACAACTTTGGATTTACTGCTACATACGATGAGGACGGCAATCTATATTCTGGTGGGATTGCTTTGTCTCCAAATAGTTGGGACCTGAGGTCGAGAGGAAGTTACCCTACCACTATTGGTGCATTCGACGAAATCTTTGACGGGGGAGATCGAAGTGGATTTATAGGGAATAACTCTCCATGCGACATAGCCATAAATAAATACTCAAGCGATGGGTCCAAGCTACTCTATGCAACGTTTCTCGGTGGCGAAAAGAATGAATTTCCGCATAGCCTTATTGTTGATAAAGAGGGTAATTTGATTGTTTTTGGTACTACTTTTTCGTATGACTATCCGACAACGTCAACAGCTTTCAGAACCGAAAAGCAAGACTCGCTATTTATTCAGGATACAATTGAGTTTTATGATACTACGTATCTATTTGATGACGTAATTGATTTCATAGATACTATTCAGTATATCAATGAACGCTTTGATACTGAAAACTCTAAGTCAGAAATATTTGTAACAAAGTTGAATAGATCAGGGTCAAACTTGGTAGGTTCAACGTACTTTGGAGGCTCGCAAGATGATGGACATAATAGTGCTCATGGTATTACTAGAGATTTTTATGCTG
This sequence comes from Bacteroidia bacterium, assembly GCA_049609445.1. Taxonomy (GTDB): domain Bacteria; phylum Bacteroidota; class Bacteroidia; order NS11-12g; family UBA9320; genus UBA9320. The sequence continues at coordinate 2,314 of JBMYYN010000044.1, forward strand.
ATGAGTTTAGAGGAGAGGTGAATATAGACTCAAATGACCTTATTTATGTTTCTTCATCTACTTATTCTGATGATATACCCACAACTTCAGGCTCATTTCAAAAGGACTATCTTGGTAAACAAGACGGAGTTATTTTTTGTTTGAACAAAGATTTGAGTAATCTAGAATGGTGTAGTTACTTCGGAGGTGCAGAAAATGATGCTTTATTCTCAATAGATTTTTCTAAAGATTTTTCAAGCCTATATGTCTCAGGCTGTACAAATAGTGGATCTCTTCCTAGTACTACAGGTGCTCACTCGTCAGATACTTTAGGTATGACAGATGGCCTTATTTCAAAGATTAATTTAGACGGGAGTACGGTTCAAAATACTACCTATGTTGGGACACCTAGAAAGGATCAAGTAATGGGAGTCGAGACAGATAAGAATGATTTTGTTTATGTTGTAGGACAGACTAGTGGTCCATTTCCCATTAAAGGAAGTGTCTATAACAATTCAAATAGCGGGCAATTCCTTGTTAAGTATAAGTCAGATTTGAGTGAGACAGTTTGGTCCACTACTTTTGGGTCGCAAAAAAGAAGACCTGATATTACTGTCAATGCTTTTTTAGTGGATGAGTGCGGAAAATTGTTTGTTTCAGGGTGGGGAGGGAATACGGACGAATTAGGGTTTAGTTTGTTTAATACTGAACTGAGTAATATGCCTTTGACTTCAGATGCGGTTCAGAGAACTACTGACGGCAATGACTTCTATATAGCAGTATTTGATGAAGATGCTAAGAAACTTATTTATGGAACTTACTTTGGAGGTGACAAGACGAATGATCACGTAGATGGGGGTACAAGTAGATTTGACAAGAGAGGAGTAATTTACCAAAGTGTTTGTTCTAGTTGCCCTACTGACCAGTCAGGATACTATTCTTCTGATTTTCCAACCAGTGACGGAGCTTATGCAGAAAAGAATAAGAGCTACAGATGTAGTAATGCTTCGTTTAAATTTGCTGCAATAAACTTCAATGCTCCACCGAACATGAAGGACACGTTATATGAAGTGATTGCAACCGAAGATTTGTCCTTCACCTATGAAATAACTGATCCTGATGAAGACACAATTTTGGTAAATTTTGCCATACAAGATTCGGATAAACCTTATTTCGTTAATCCACCTGCCTTCATTCGTTCTGTAGTTTCGTTACAGTCAGATTTTGAGTTTAAACCCACATGCGATCGCATTGGTGATACGATCAAAATCGATGTAGTTGCATCAGATATAGGCTGTCCTAATACTGCAGATAGCAACGGTACTATAACCATCGTGGTGCTTCCACCACCAGTATTAAACCCTCCAGAGGTTATTTGCTTGTTTTTTACTCCAACCGATGAGATAAGGTTAGAGTGGGTGTCTTTGTCGTCCAATGACTATTTCAAAAGAATGTATCTGCACAAAAGATGGCCAGATGGGAGAGAGGAGATTATCGATACCTTTTATAGTACAGGTGCAGGGACTTATCTAGATACAGATGTTATAAACCCTAGGAACTCGAACTATACGTATTTCATGAGTGTAGAAAACATTTGTGATTTGCTAGGTCCATTTTCATACGAAGTTGGGACAACTAAAGAGAGTGAAGTGCCTGTAGAATCAACTTACTTAAAAACAGTGACTGTAGAAGGCGATTCTCTCAGGATTATTTGGATGAAGTCACGGGAGGATGACTTTTTAGAATATGTTCTCCTTAAGTCAATCAGAGGAGAAGATAATTTTATCCGTTATCAATTTATTGATAACGTCAATGACACCGTATTCGTAGATAAAGCTGTCGATGTCAATAATGTTTCATATTGCTATAAAATTCAGGTTATTGACAACTGTGGAAATACCAGTGCCTTTAGTAATTTGGGTTGCTCTATAGTCATAGAAGGGGAAGCTTTGAATGAGGAAGGCGTCACTCCAAGGTTTAAGTTTGATCTAGAATGGGATGATTATGTAGAATGGCAAGGTGGAGTATATGAGTATGAGCTTATTCGGTCTGTAGACACCGGTGTATTGCGTCCTCTCGTGTCTATTCCCATAACTGATTACCTTGATTCTGATTTAGACTTTGATTGGGGTGGATATTGGTATAGCGTAATAGCACATGAAGGAGTAGGAGGGTATAATGCTTCGAGTAGAAGTAATGATATATACCTGATACAACCACCTCTGGTTTTTGTGCCAAATGCCGTTACAGCAAATGGAGATAATTTGAACGATGTCTTTGGATGGAGTGATGTCTTCGTTTTGGACTTTGAGATGAAGGTTTACAATAGGTGGGGAGAAAAAGTCTTTGAATCTACAGATAAAAACTCAAAATGGGACGGAGTATTCAAAGGGGAAGAAATGGATAATAGCAATGTATACTTTTGGATAGTTACATATACCGGGTGGGACCGATCCAGACACATTTCAAAAGGGACCGTGACTATTTTGAAATAGCTACTGGTATTTTGATCTGTTATTGATCTCCGTGTTTCTAACTCTCTTTTTCTTTAACACTTCCCGATAAATACTTGGACTAGTAGCTTCATATAGATGTAAGTTATTATAGGTTTTTGTACCCGAATTCTTTAGCCAATCCCAATCGTATTTTGAGCGTGTTTTATAAGTGCTAAGCAAGGTGCAATCGTGAATCTTTTCGTCAGAAATGAAAAGTAGATTATCATATGATTCAAACTCAAACCTATAGGGTACCGTATTGAAAAGAAAAAAGTCTAAGTCATCGTTATATGCCGAGGGGTAATACGCTATCTCATGACCAGAGATTATGCTTTTCCCAGGTGGAATGTGCCTCTTTAGCCAAGATATATAATGTTTAGGATTCCTCTCTTCACGCTGTACAGTGGCCATAACTTGTCGACTTGTGACGTCCAAACAACTTATTCCAAGCGTCAATACTATAAAGACGAGTCTCCAATTCAGTTTCTGTCTTAATTCTATTTTACTCAAATAAGGGATTAGCGTAAGGAGACTTAGTATCACTAGTACGCTGTTGTATCTATGCATAGGTCCTATTGCCAAAATCCATGCTACATGTGTCAATATCAAGGATATGTCAATAAAAGTCCATTGCTTTCGGTAGACTTTAAGAATGCTTGAGAATAAAGCGGCGTAAATAACTATAGGGATATAAGGCTGAGTGATGTAGTAAGGCCAAAATCTTAGAACAAAGTGGTTGTAAATTCTTTGTCCGAGTCCTCCGAAGGTTTCATGCTTGCTTGCTTGAGCAGAAAATTGATCCAAGAACAAAGTAATATCTCCGTGTATGTATATTAGATATCCAACTAAGGCGAGAGTAGGATAGAGCCAAAATCGAGTTGGTTTTAAAGTTGATACAATGGAGGATTTAGAGTTTTCTCTTATTGAAGTGGATAAGAATAAGACTAATGCAGCTGGCCATATGTATGGGTGTAGAAATACCATGCTAGTGCTTGCTAGAGCAAGTACATGTTTGTTTTTGATGGAGTAGCCATAGTATGCAGACGAAAGCAGAAAGAATGCAATAGGTTCTACTCTAACTCCACGAGTAGTTTCAAACAGAGATTTTTCGTTCAATATCAGCATACAAATCGCAAGTGAAATTATAAGGCTAACACTACTGGATCTAAGTGATTTAAACAATATGAGTGCTCCAGCTAAGAGGAAAATAGCGTATGGCAATCGAACATTGTATATGGAAAAAGAAAGCACTTTTTGTGAAGCTATATGAAGCCATCCTTGCAGAGGAAGGTAAGCTAGGAATTGTTTATCTACGCCGTCATATGGCCAAAGCCGAGAAGTATAACCTTCGCCTTTTAGAAAATTTATCGCTGGCTCTAGACCGGCTATTTCATCGACCCACGCTAAAGGCATTAGATGAAGATTAAGAAATAAGAATATGATGTAAGAAGATAGGTATAGAAGAATACCTATCTTAAGGAATTTATATAATCTATTATACAGCAACAGATTTGATTACTCCACGTGCCCATTGCAATGCAAGTTTGGCTTGTTCGTCTTTGGTCATTGCTGAGTTATCTAAAGTAATAGCGTCTTCAGCTTTGGTCAGCGGGCTCTCCACTCTGGTACTATCAATATGGTCTCTTTCTCGTATGTTATGAAGTACTTCTTGATAGTTTACGTGAATTCCCTTTTTCTCTAATTCGTAGTATCTACGCTTAGCTCTAATTTCAGAGCTAGCCGTCATAAATATTTTCAATTCAGCTTCAGGAAAAACAACCGTGCCAATATCCCTTCCATCCATTACCACGCCTTTATTTCGTCCGATTTCTTTTTGTTTAGCTACGAGAAAATCACGAACTTCTTTGATCGCACTTACAGGACTAACGGAACGAGAAACTTCCATTCCGCGAATTTCTTTCTCTACATTTTCACCGTTTAGGTAGGTCTCGTAAAATGACCTTTGAGGTTCAAACTCAAATGAAATTTTGATATTACCCAATAGAGCAGGATCTTCAGAGACCTCTTCTAGGTCTATATTTTCACGAAGAAGATAAAGTGTAACAGCACGATACATCGCCCCACTATCTATAAAGATATAGCCAAGTTCCTTCGCTAGGTTTTTGGCTAAGGTACCTTTACCGCAACTAGAATGACCATCTATAGCTATGTTTATCTTTCCTTCCAATACTGTTCAAACTTAATTTTATTTTTTGGAATAGAAAGATTTGAAAGAAAAATATAAAGCATTGAAATAAACAGATGTTTTTTTGTCTCCTTATCGCAGAGAAAAGGATTACTTTTTCTTTGTAAATCTACTCAAATCACGACTGACAGAGAAGTAATTAGAAGCGATTCCGGGGAAATATCCAGCACTACCGTATCCTATTTTGAGTTTTCGAACACCGATACCGAGCCCCCAACTAAAACCTGTCATTGCTCGTCGGTTTTCTGGTCCTAGTTCGGCTCTTCTCTGATGGTTGTATCCCGTTCTTAGTTGGAATCTATCCGAGAATACAAATTCCGTATTGAAAACTACATGACGCATCATTTTTTCGCCAAACCCTAACTCCTGATTTTTCACAACTCCGGTTTCTAAATCTATCTCTTTATTCCTTGCGTTTACATTCACGTACGAATTGTTCCACCTATGTAAGTTGTGAAGTGTGAGTGTAAACCTCAGAGGATTATGTTCGAGCTTTTTACTGATACTTGCCTGAATGTCAAAAGGGAGAGGTTCTCTAGGACTATCGTCTCCATACCTGATGAATTGGTAACCCAAGTTCTTAATTAAAACTCCAGCTGTCAGGAGATTGGCAGTGTCAATATACGATCCGCCAAAATCAAACGCACCTGCAGTACTTACATATGCTTCGTAGACACTGTACAGAAATTTGAAATTTGTTCCGTATTGAATTTTGTCATTAAACTTTCTACTGTATCCGACCTGAAAATTGTAATCATCTGCTGTAAATTCTCCCAATATGTCTCCAGCATTATTGGTTCGAACAAACTTGCCATAATCAAAGTACCCAATCGTAAATAGAAATGAACCAAGATCATCCCATGTTTTACTATAACTAGCGAAACCATATTTTAAATCTGCAACTTGATTGGCATAGGACAGCGATGCAGAGTTGTGCATGCTAGTGTTTATCAAAGCGGGGTTTTGGTAGCCCGCAGCAGGGTCAGAATCTGTATTGGTTATAGAGTATCCTCCTAGAGCCGTATGCCTAGCACTATTTTCCACAAGTGAAAAAGTAAAAGCACTTGATCCACCTATTTGTGCATACGAAGAAGCATAGCAAATTATAAGTGTAAATACGGCCAGATATTTCATTTGGTTAAGCAACGTTCAAAGCAACATAAAAATTTTCATTTATTGGATAAAAAGTAAGGACTCATAGAAAAGATAAAGCTACACCGCACAAATATTACCGAGCAATGAGGAACCTAGAATCTATAAATGTGAAAAATATTTAAATATCTTGTAACCTTTTAGTGTTGACTTTACTCTATATGAGAAAATAAACGATATGTTAAATACAATTTTACTAGACGCGACAGCTTTACTTATTCCGATTATAGCTATTTCATTTTCTATGAGTATTCCTATCATTGGTATAATCCTGCATTTCAGACAGAAGGGAAGAGAAATGGATGAAAGGAAACTCATGATTGAAAGAGGGATAACTCCACCTCCTCTGCAATCAGAAGACCAACCTCGTAGCAAAGGAGCTACAACCGTGAAAGGATTAAACCTGCTCGCAATTGCCTTAGGGTTATTGGTAGGGTATGTTATGACTGATTATATCGGCATGCCTAGGATATTTAGTCTACTTGCATTTGTTTTATTGTTTTTGGGTTTAGCCAATTTGATATCTGTAATGGTACTTCAGAGAAATGAAAGACTAGAAGATGAGAGGTAGAGGTATAGTCGGTATTAGTTTCTTGATTCTCTCTGGATTAGTATTTATTATCGGACTGCAAATGAAGAGTAAGACTAATATTTTTTCTTTCATTTCCTTGTGTTATTTCTCCTGTATTCAATGAATCTGATATAAGAGAAGAAATTTATGATATATCTGACGTTAAAACATTGCAGAGTTTAAATTTATGTGACATAGAGTATATAGAATCGAACAGAAATGAAGCTATAATCCGATACGACGGTAATGCTACAGAAAATATGTCAACAGTCACCAATCAGACTTTGACGCTTAGTTTTAAAACAAGCAGTTATCATTTCTTGGATTTTGCAGTCAGGGACGATATAAAAGTTAGGATATATTCAAGTCAAATTAATAAACTTGATTTCAAAGGAGGATCAAATTTTAGTTCTAAAGATACACTTCGTGGCGATGTAGTAGACATAGTGAATAAAGGTATTGGCGATATTGAAGTAAAAACTAAGTCGCAAACACTCAAAATAGTCAATAAAGGAGCTGGTTCACTATATTTAGATGCAACTAGTGGTTATGCTAATATAATCAATGCAGGAGTTGGAGATTTGTCAATGTCCCTCTTAGTTGATAGTTTGGAAGTGACTAATTCTGGTGCGGGGTCACTTGGGCTTAAAGGGAATGCGAGATTTACCTCATTGAGAAACAGCGGTGTAGGAGATGCAGATTTGGATGAGTTTCAAATAAACCATTGTATAATAAATAACAAAGGAGCAGGTTCAGTATTTGTAAATGCACAGGACAGCTTGAGTATAACAAATAATGGTGTAGGAGGTGTTTCGTATAACGGTAATCCAGAAGTTTATTTCATAGAATCTAAAGGGATGGGTCAGGTCACCAATAAATAGGATTGGAAGATCAAGATCTCATATATCGTGTTCTGAATGGCAATGTAGATGCCTTTCGATTGCTCTACGCTCGTCATAAGACCGCCGCTTGGAACGTAGCAATGTACATCTGCAAGAATGAGACGCTCGCTAAGGATGCTGTACAAGTTAGTTTTACCAACGCATATCAATATCTTAGGAGTTTTCATAAATCCTCAAGTTTTAAGACTTGGTTGCTTCGAATAGTTAAAAATGAATGCTATAGAATTATGAAACTTGAGAGCAAGTACTATGGAGACGGCGACATTGATGTGAATGATAGTGTGCAAGATGATTGGTCTATAGAGCATACATTGGAGAAAGAGGATACCAAAAAATGGATATCCAATGTACTAAGCAAGATGAAGGTAAATGAGGCCTTGATGCTTCAGCTTTTTTATCTTCAAGAGTTAAAAATAAAAGAGATAGGAGAAATTGTTGGGTGTACAGAGGGCAGTGCTAAAGTGGTGCTCCATAGAGCCAGAAAAAGCTTTAGGTCAATAATAGAAAAAACAGTAAATTAGCTGAGTAGAATGAAGCATAGAGATGACATAAAAGGACTTATGAAAAGTCAAGAAAGTTTTCAAGTACCAAGTGTACTAGAAAACTTGGTCATGGATGGAGTCAAGAGTAAGGTAAATAGGAAGTCTACAATTTCACTTCTTAGGATGTCTCTTGTATATTCCGTTATTCTGGTCTTGTACGTTGTTTTAGTTGTATTTTTAAAGGACTTGGTTTCTTCATCTGAGCTGTTTCAAGATCTTCAAAAAGGTTTACTACTGAGTTTGATAGTTTATACAATATATGGTGCAGTATCCATCTTTGTGGAGGTGACGAATGAGCGAGTATTTCGTTCTATTTCTTAATATCACTTAGGATTTTTCCATCTTCTAGCGTGATAACTCTTTGAGCACGGTCTATTACCCTCTGGTCGTGCGTACTGAATAGAAATGTAATTCCCTCCTCTTGATTTAGTTCATACATAATATCTAGTAAATTACTTGTAGACTTACTATCCAAATTGGCAGTAGGTTCGTCTGCTAGCACAAAATCTGGACGACTTGCAAGTGCTCGAGCTACGGCGACCCGTTGTTGTTGTCCGCCACTCATTTCGTTTGGTTTTTTATGAACCTGATCGGAGAGCCCTACAGATTCAAGTAGTTGTAAGGTTCTATTTGTCCTTTTTTGCTTGTCTACTTTTTGCAGAAGCATTAAGAATTCAACATTTTCTTGAGCGGTAAGCACCGGTATTAGGTTATAACTTTGAAATACAAAACCGATGTGATTTAAACGAAAATTGATCAATTCATTTTCTGTCAATTTAGAAATGTCAGTATCTCCAATATTTACGGTACCATTAGATGCTGAATCTAAGCCGCCAATAATGTTGAGCAAGGTTGTCTTACCACTACCACTTGGACCGACTATTGCTGCAAATTCTCCAGGGTGGATTTCTAAATCAACTCCTCTTAGGGCGTCCACCTGAACTTTGCCATCATCATACTTTTTTTGAATGTCAGTTACTTTAATCATTGTTTGATAAATTGAGAATTATGCACTACGTAATGTTTCAGAAGGATTTTGCTTAAGGGCTTTCATGGCCGGATATATACAGGATAATATTGCTGTGGTAATTACTAGTACAGCTATAGTAAGATAGTATGAGGAGTCTAGGTTCGGGTAAATAGTACTTTCAAGTCCTACACTTTTTAGACCTTCAGCTGCAAACGAAAGATCTATGCCGTATGTTCCAAAAAACTGAATGGCTAGATAGGCGGTAAGTATTCCTAG
>JBMYYN010000045.1:0-11289 GCA_049609445.1 Bacteroidia bacterium
ATCTCATATCTTGAGAAACGGTGAATGTATATTGTCCTTTTTGATTGAGGAATTTTCTATGTAAGATTGGTGTTTGAAATGTAAGAACATTTCCAATGCCTGAGCCTAGCCATTTTCCAGATTTTTCGGCAAGAATCACAGGAACTTTATGACTAGTTTCTTTACCATCTGGATGCTTGACATCTATTTTCAAATGAATATTAGAATAGGTATAGTCACTCGATACTCTGAGATTTGCACTTATCAAATGGTAGTGATTAGGTTTCTCGACTTGAAAACTGTCTGTAAAGACTTCTTCGTATGTCCATCCAGACTGCGATATGTCATGATATCTATCTACTAAGACACCGTCATTGCATGCGGTAAAAAGCACAGCTAAAATTCCAAATATGAAAAGGTGTTTTTTCAAGTGGGGACAAAGGTAGAAAAAAAGGTTGGTAAGGGATACTTTATACAAAGCAAAAAAGCCAATTATCAAACAGATAATTGGCTTTTAAAACGCGTTCTTAAAACGACTTACATCTTTTTCTTTAAACTCTTAGGTAGAGCATCTTTGTGAACCATGAAGTTCATAGTCTTATATGCTACATAAGGCATAGAAGCATAGAAATATCCATCACAGTCATTGTACGATGTTCCCCAGCTATTTTTTACGATGAAGTACTCATTTCCTTCTTGGTCTTCTACCATACCTGTGAAGTGCATCCCGTGATCATCAGTGGTCAGATAGTTGTCAAAACCGATTTGTCTCAACTCTTGAGTTATCTCTAATTCCTCTCCCGGAGAATCGAATTGGCTTCCTGACTTGTCTGCACCTGCATTGCTAAAGTGTTTGTTGTCTTTTCCTTTTACTTTTAGGTCCTCTACATTTTTTGGAACGATAGCAAGACCGTTTTTGAAACTAAATCCTTTTTCTGATACGTCTGCAGCCCATCCAATAGAGTAGCCGTTCATTATCGAAGTTTTCATTAAGTCCATCATTTCGTTCATTGGTACATTATAAGCTTGTGCCCATATCCAGTTGTCTGGTACTTCAAGTACAAAATTTTCATAGAATGGGTGGTGAGTGAAAGAAGTAATCACTACATAATCATCCATATTTAATCCTAAGCTTTCAGCAAAACTTACAGGAGTATACGTTGCTCCATTATACTCAAACTCAGTTGGTACTTCTCCTAAGTAAGCATCTAGAACAGCGTTGAAAGCTTTCTTCCAGCTCGTAGTCAGATGACCTTGTTTTTTAGCAATGACCGCATCTAAGATACCTTTAAGTGCAGCTTCCATTTCACTGTGATTGTGTTTTTCAGTTCCATACTCTAGACCTTTGTAAGCTTCTTGAGGCACGATTCCGTATTTTTTGATCACGTGCGGTATATCGTGAAATGCTCCACCTTGACTAAAATTGGCCGTTCCGTGCATTCTTACATAGTTCTCAGCTTTGTCTTCATATGCTTTTCTTACGATGTACATCTCACTAAGCTTGTGTGTTCCTTTGCCCATTCTAATAAGCTCACTCTCTACAAAACTCAATGCTGAAAAACTCCAGCAAGTTCCAGTTCTATCTTGACTTTGTACTTCGTTTGCCTCAATGTCTTTTTTGATTGTGAAGATGTAGTTTCCACCTTTTTTGTTTCTGAGGGTATCTTGAGCTTTAAGCTGATATTGGAATAAGAAAAGACTACTTACCAATAATGCTGATACGAAAGAAAATTTGTTCATATGGCCGGCAAAATAAGTATTAATACGAAAATATGATGTAGAAAATCGACTAAGAATCAGTGTGCTTATATAAGTTTGTGATAATCATATGAGAAAGTTCGTTTCAGTCCTTCTTTTTTTTATTGTATTCGGTTCATTTGGGCAAATCCAAGAAGCGATTCTTAAGAGTGAAAAAAAGGCTTATGAGGCAAAGCAAAATTTCAAAAGTAAACGGTCAGGGCAGTCATATGATATCGTCTATCATCATCTTAAGCTAAATGTAAATCCTGGAGTTCGATATATATATGGTAGTGTAGTTTCTCACTTAAAGACTTTAGAAGATAATTTTACTCGCTTTTCTTTTGATTTTGATACTCGAATGAAAGTTGATTCTGTTCTCTACCAAGGCAAGAAAATAAACTTCACGCATAGAATTGGGGAGCTAGAAATGGATATTCCTCAGCAATCGAAAGGCTCGATGGTAGCTGTAGAGGTGTTTTACAATGGAGATCCATCAAGACACCCTGAAAGAGGATTTAGTTATGATTTTCAACATGCGGGCCCTGTTGCTTGGACCTTGTCCCAACCCTATGGTGCCCTCGGATGGTGGCCTTGTAAGCAGCAGTTGATAGATAAAATTGACTCTGTAGACTTGAGTATCACGGTACCAAAGAATAATATCGCAGCTAGTCTTGGAGTATTGACACATATCGACACTTTGGCAGATAGTAGTATGACCTATCACTGGAAGCATAGATACCCAGTAGCTACGTATCTTGTGGCGTTGGCAGTATCCAATTATTATGAAGAGAGTCACTACATACACCTAAGTGATGGAGATAGCATATTTCATGTAGATTACTTATACCCTTCATACAAAATAGCTGCAGACACATTGAGGTGGAATATTAGTCCAATGATGCGTGCTTTTGACAGTCTTTTTGGAGAGTATCCTTATCGAAAAGAAAAACATGGTCATGTGATGATGGGTAGAGGAGGAGGAATGGAACATCAGACGATGAGCTTTATGGGCAATCTGAATTTTGATTTGATGGCTCATGAACTAGGACATCAGTGGTTTGGAGATAAGATCACATGTGCCTCTTGGCAAGACCTCTGGTTGAATGAAGGCTGGGCTACCTATACCAATGCTATAGCTCGTGAATTTGTGAGAGGTAAAGAACCGTTTTTAGACTTTTTACGAGATACCAAGAGTAATGCTCTTCAAGAATCATCTGGTTCCGTGTTTGCATATGATACGGCTAAGTCCGGAGAACTATTCAATGGAAATCTCAGGTATGCTAAAGGCTGTATGGTGCTTCATCAACTAAGATGGGAGGTAGGGGACTCTGCATTTTTTGCAGGCACTCGAAACTATATGGCGGATGCTGATTTGTGCTATGGATTTGCACATACGATAGATTTTCAAGAGGCTATAGAAGCATCAAGTGGCCAAGATTTGACGGGTTTCTTCGACAGGTACATCTACAAAGAAGGATTTCCTATATTGACAACACGATGGAATAGAATATCCCCTGATAAGATCAGAGTCAAATTGAATCAAACTACTACAGATCCATCTGTACCTTTCTTCCCACTCAAGGTAGAATACCTAGCTAAAGGAGATGGAGTAGCAGCCTTTGTAGAGGTCAATCATACTCTGCCCGAAGAAGAGATAGATTTGGATGTTGGTTTTGAGGTGACCGAACTTATTTATGACCCAAATGAATGGCTTCTTGCAAGAGGAGCGATTTACGAAGGGAATCACTCCAATATAGCTTCCATATCTGCATATCCCAATCCTTCTAATGGTACATTGACAGTCTATCTCCAAGACAAAAAAATAGATGCCTTGGAAATCCTAGATACTCATGGAAGAATACTGCGTAAAGTAAATGTACAAGAACTAAAAAGTGTAGCAACGGACATCAGTCTAGAAGGATTGGTCAACGGAGTTTACATGGTAAGAGTTTATACTGGAGGGGAGACTCTGGTGATGAAGTTTGTCAAGAGCGAAAACTAGTCTTCTTTTACTTCACCGATAATAACTCCGAAAGTCATATCCAAATCTGTATCGTTGGAAATAGGAGGGTATACACGAGAAACAAATCCATCTAAGTAGAGAGCGTTTTTACAACCTTGATTATTGAAAAAACTAGCAAACTCATAGAAGTTTATTCTCTTATGAGATATAGCAAAAATGGCATCGCCATTTGGGAGGATCCCTACTCCATTTCGAATATGAGTAGAGCTAGATTTAGGGCCAAAATTGGAGTTTATTTCTCCGTCGTGGACTAACATTGGTCCAGACTGGGTGGCATACTTAGTAGCCGAATCTAATTCGAATGTACTTGTTTTAGTTACTTGAAAAACATTCTGGTTTGTAATGTAAAAAACACCATTAGGTTGTAAATAGAAGTTTCCGTACCCTTTGGTTCCCCTTTTGATTTTTGTGATTTCCTGTCCATCTTCTATGTATAATCCGAGGGGCATAAATTCTTTGGTAAACATCCCGCCGTTCATGGCAAAAGTTAGGATCTCACCTTGTGAAGAAACATGTTTTGAGAGGTTCTTAAAAGTCTTAATGCTATTGTTAGATTGGTCTTTCAAGTACATTCGGAGGTTGGGATTGCCAGCCTCTACTATATGGTAGAGAATCGAGCTGTCTTTTTTAGCTATGAGAGAGTGTGCCTCTGCATAAGGATTATCGGATTTACTCTTAGCGGAGGTGTTGCACGCTATGACATAGCTGCATATGACGAGTGCGTATATGATCCTTTCCAGTTTCAATACCCTATTTGCTTTATTTCTTTATAGCAGAAATGAGTTCGTCACTCATTGGCTCTACTTTAGATCCAAAGTGTTGTAGAAGATTTCCGTTTTCGTCTATTAGAAATTTGTTAAAATTCCAACTTACTTTAAAATCATCTACGCCGTTCTCTGATTTTGATGTTAACCAAGAGTAGACTTCGTGTTGATTGCTTCCCTTTACATCTACTTTGGTAGTTAGTGGAAATGTTACACCAAAGTTTTTCTTACAAAAAGCAGCTATTTCTTCTTTACCACCAGGTTCTTGACCTAGAAACTGATTGCAAGGGAATCCTATGATTTGAACTTGGTCCCCATATGTTTCGTGTAGTTGTTGAAGTCCTTCGTACTGAGGAGTGTATCCGCACTTCGATGCCACATTGACAATTAGTATTTTTTTGCCCTTGAAGTTGCTCATATCTATCGTAGACTCTTCATCTAAACTAGTGATAGAAAAATCGTGAAAACTCTTTTGTGGAACAAGCTTAGCCGTCTTGTCGGAAGACGAATTTGACTTTGAAGAACATTGAGTGAAAATCACCAAAGCGAATAATAAGTAAATATATTTCATATAAAGGGGAACAAAATTACATTCTCTATGTTTGTAAAATAGATTGTTTTTAAGAAAATGACAGAAGAGGATAAACCATATTATACAGGTGAAGCGAAGTTTTCGCCCATACCTCTACATGTAGCTTCGGCAGTGATACAAGCTGAGGATAAAGGCAAAATCAAATCCAGTGCTTACGAGGCGATGCAGAAGCAGGCTCAACAGCAAATCGCAATGCTACGAAAGCAAGCAGATGTCATTATGAAACAAGTAGCTGAGATAGAAGCTCGACTGGAGGTTTCATATGGTATCTACGAGGCCGAGATGAAGTTTACGCCGAAGATTAATGAAATCTATCACCTTTATGAAAAAGATGGTAAAAAAGTACTTTCGTTTATCTCACCAGATGAGTGGGGAGAACGAATGCCTTACGATGTTTTTCTTGCATCAGTACTCTTGCTACCTGACCGCACATGGGAAGTGCAAGTGAGCAATGAGGATGGATTGCAAGTGATATAATTCGATTTTTGGAGAATTGAAGCGAACACTTCAATGTTCTAGAACAAGTCAAAAAAAAGCCTGCACCACAAAATGAGGTACAGGCCCTAAACTAATCACTATTGAAATATTTTATTCTAGTGGTAAAATAACCTTGTCTATCGCATGAATAATGCCATTACTTGCTTGCACGTCAGCTATTCTAACAGTTGATGTCCTGCCTCCCTTATCTGTTATAATTACTCCATTGGTTGTATTTAGAGTTATTTTGCTTCCTTCAAAAGTTGCTGGATTCGCACCATCGGTAATCTCACGAGAAGTAATATTGTCTCCAACTATTACATGATATTTTAGAACAGCCTCTAGGGTTTCAGCTGGAATGTCCGAAAGTGAATTCCAATCTTGATTAGAATCAAGTAAAGCTGTGAATGCAGCATTTGTAGGAGCGAAAACTGTAAAGGGACCTTCTCCATTTAAAGTTGCTACTAAATCTGCTGAAGCTATTCTACTATCAGTCAGAGCCGCAACTAGAATAGAAAAGTTCGGGTTAGACAATGCGATGTCTACAACATTTGGGATCAAAAGAACTTGATCTATAACGTGCACAACTCCATTATCCGCCATTACATCAGCATTAGAAACTTTGGATCTGTTATTTAGCATCACCCCGCTTTCAAGGTTAATGAATAGAGAAGCTTTTGTATCCTGAGACCCATCAGCTAATGTTGAAACATAACCATCTACTAATTCGGTTGAGGTTACCTTTCCACTTATCACGTGATTCAATAAGATTTGTGTTAATTGAGCGTCTGATACTTCACTCAAGTCGTTAATTTTAAGCTCAGTAAGCAGCGAAGAGAATGCAGCATTGGTAGGAGCGAAAACTGTAAACGGGCCTTCTCCTTCCAAAGTGGAGATTAGGTCCACTCGGTCTAAGGCAGAAGCCAGAGTGGTAAAGTCAGGTCCTGATGCTATGTCCACGATTGTGTTTGACATTGTCGTAGTCTGATTCGGGGTGGTTTCTTCTGTGTCATCTGAGCAGCTTACAATAGATAAACTACTTAAAAATAATAGGGCGTAAATGAATGTGTTTTTAATCATAATTTTTTGTTTTTAGAAATAACTATGAATTGTAAACACTTCATTTTGTTTAATGTTTTTATGTTTTTGTTAAACAAAGTAAAGCGTGTGTCATTAGAATTAGACGGATAAATGACTGAAGCACAAAAACTTTTTATCTTACGAGATTTCTTCTAAAATCCCCAGATAGTTGACATATCTAGTTACACTGATTTCACCATTCTCTACAGCTTGTATAATTCGACACTGAGGCTCTTCGGTGTGTAGGCAGTTGCTGAATTTACATTGTGAGAGCAAGTTCCGCATCTCTGGAAAAAAATGACAAACTTGATTGGGCTCTATATTCACGATACCAAAATCTTTGATACCAGGAGTATCTATGATTCGGCAACCATTTTCACCTACAAACATTTGAGCGAATGTAGTTGTGTGTCTTCCTTTATTATACGACTTTGATATTGAGCTTACTTTTTGATTGCTATCTGGTATCAGAGCATTGATCAGTGTAGACTTGCCTACTCCTGAATTACCTGCAAGCAATACGCACTTGTCTTCGACTAGTTCTTTTATCTTGGAGATGTCGTCTTCTTCTAAGAAACTCACATTATATATGTCATAGCCTACCTTTGGGTATAGCTCCATAAGCATCTCTCGATGACTGTTTGCTTTTTTAAGGTCGAGGTCCTTTTTATTTAGTAAAATAGATACCGGAATATGATAAGCTTCTGCCGTCGCTAAAAACCTGTCAATGAACCCTTGAGGTGTATGAGGTTTAGCCGGAGACACGATTAGAAATGCTCGGTCTATGTTGGCCGCTATGATTTGAAATTGCTTGCTGAGCTTATTCGATTTTCGAACGATACAGTTGTGACGCTCGCATACTTCTTTGATCGAATATTCGTCTTCTACAAAGTCCAAGATCACTTCATCACCGACCACTACGGGGTTGGTACTTTTTAGGTCAAGTGTTCTTATTTTTCCGCGTAGACGTGCGTCTATTTCATTTCCATTGTCCAGTAATACCTTATACCAGCTACCTGTAGATTTACTGACAATCCCTAGCATATTAGAGTATATGAGATACTACGTCTTTGGTTGCAGACGAAAAACTCATAGTATAGAAGTGAAGTGCAGGTACGTTTGCTGCTTTGAGTTCTTTGCACTGTTGGATACACCATTCTATACCTATTTGTCGAGCCGCTTTGTCGTCTTTTGCATCATGGAGTTCTGTAGCCAATGGCTCAGGAATATCCATATTGAAGATTTTTGGCAAGTTTCTTAAATGAGCTTTACGGGTGATCGGTTTTATTCCTGGAATGATAGGTACATTGATTCCAGCTTCTCTGCACTTTTCTACATACTCAAAGTATTTTTTGTTGTCAAAAAACATCTGCGTGGTGATAAACTCGGCACCAGCATCCACTTTCCTCTTTAGAAACTTCAAATCACTATCCATGTTAGGAGCATCGATGTGTTTTTCTGGATATCCAGCTACTCCAATACAGAAGTTGGTTTCTGTTGCGTTCTGCAACTCTTGGTCTAGGTACACCCCGTTATTCATGTCTACCATCTGACGTATAAGTTCTAATGAATTCGCGTTTCCATTTGGTTCTGGAGTGAAATGCCTTTCATCTCTCAAGTTATCTCCTCTCAGAGCGAGAACATTTTCTATACCTAAGAAAGCAAGGTCAATAAGTGCATTTTCTGTTTCATCCTTATTGAAACCGCCACATATCAGGTGTGGAACTGCTTCCACTTGATATTTATTCATAATGGCAGCACAGATAGCTACGGTTCCTGGTCTTTTTTTAGTGCTTATTTTATCATAACCGCCGTCTTTTCGAGGTCTTTCGATGAATTCCTCACGGTGATATGTCACATCTACAAATGCAGGTTTAAACTCCATAAGTGGGTCTATTGCATTATAAAGTGAGTCTATACTCTTCCCTTTCAGTGGAGGCAATACCTCAAATGAAAAAAGGGTCTTGTCTGATTTAACGTGTTCTGTTAATTTCATAATTAGAATTGTACGTCAAGTACTTTCGTTTCTTCGTTTCTTCGAATGCTTACAGTCGTCTTTGTCCCTTTTTCTAAGGCACTAAGTACTTTCATGTAATCTTTCATATTGTTTATAGGAGTACCATTCATAGATATGATAATGTCTCCTTTTTGCAAGCCAGCTTTATAGCCAGTTTTGCCTTCTTTTACTCCATCTACTCGCATCCCTTCTCCATCGTACACATAGTCTGGCATTATGCCGAGAGTCACTTTGAAGTTTCTTCTGCCTTGAGTCTCATCTTTTGTTTTGGTGAATTCAACGGAACCTAGTTTGTCCATCTCTACCATCATTTCACGTATATACGATATCACAAATGCTTCACCTCCGAAATTTACGATTTCTACATCATCACTTGGCTTGTGGTAATATTGGTGTTGACCTGTAAAAAAGTGTACAGCCGGAGTTCCATTCAAATAAAATGAAGTGTGGTCCGATGCCCCAATTCCGCTCTCAGTAGTTTTGATTTTGGATATCTTTTTAGTAGAGTAGTCTATTTCACCTAAAGCAGTGTTCCAAGCTGGAGATGTTCCAACGCCATTTATTATCAATGTTTTATGAGTAGAGTCTAGATGACCCACCATATCCATATTGATCATATAATTGGTTTTATCAGCGGGTAAAATCCCGCTATTTACAAAGTATTTGGATCCTACAAGACCTTGTTCTTCACCTGTGAATGCAACAAAGAGATAGTTATTGTTTGAAAAGCATTTTTTTGATTTCTTTTTAACCGCTCTCGCAAGCTCTATTAAAGCAGCCACTCCACTTGCATTATCATCCGCACCATTGTGTATATCACCTACAGTTTCTGCTCGAGAACCTCCTAGTTCTCCACGACCTAGATGGTCGTGATGAGCACCTACTACGACAGTATTCTCAGCACCATTATCAAGGTATCCTAGCACATTGTGAGCATCATCACTTAGCATTAGTATGCTCACATTTATAATGCATTTTCCAGAAGTCAATGTCTTCAAGTCGGACATAACAAAAAGTACGGGAAGTCCGCTGTTCTTATGTGTTTTGGCAAGTGTACCCTCAGGTTTTAAATCTTCATTGGTCGTGTAAAATAGCACAGCTACCGCTCCCTTTGACTTCGCATATTGAGCCCTTTTTTCTACACCGGTCCACGCTAGGTATTTGCTATGAGGATGAGTTCCTCCGGGCAGGTCTAAGTTGACAACTACGGTTTTACCTTTTACATCTATATCTTTATAGTCGTTATGCCCATTCTTTTCATCTTCTATCCCAAACCCGATATTTATAATTTCTCCAGAAGTGGTCCCCTTATTGGATGAAGCACTTATAGGATAAAAATCAGTAAATAGTCCAAATTTGGAAGTGTCAATCTGCAAACTAGAAGTTGATTCTGCTATTCTCAGATTTGGTATTGACATGATTTGAAAGTATGAGTCTTTCACATAGTGTTCAAGACCGATTAGCTCAAATTGTTCTGCTATATACTTAGCAGACATTTTTTCTCCATCACTTGAAGTAGCTCTTCCTTCGAGCTCATCACTTGCTAGATATTCTACATGTTTTTTAACACGCTTGGCTACTCTTTTTTCTTTGAATCGAGGCTTCTGGGCCAATGAAGATGTGCCAAAGAATAGTATGCTTAATGCAAGAAGACCAATATTTTTTGCTGATTTATACAAGGTTTAAAAGTGTTTTAATAATTACGACTACGATAAGGCTAGCAAATATAATTTTCAAAAACTTAGGTGATGCCTTTTTTCCTACCGAAACACCGATTGGTGCTGCAAAGAGCAACCCAGCAATAAGTGGTCCGAATATAGTCGGGAGAAGATAGCCAATTTGATATGAGCTATGTACATAGGAGGGATGCTGTCCTCCGTAGTAAAGAATCATAGGAACCATCATTACAGGGATGACTCCAATCGATATGGAGGCAGCTTTTTTGATGTCAATTTTTACAAACTGCGTAAAAAGAGGTACCATAATGACTCCGCCACCAAGCCCAGAAAGTGCAGATACTATACCTGTAAGAGCTCCTGTAATAGAGAACTTATAGTTTTCTGGATTCTCTTCTAAGGCTACGTCTGATTTTTTACTTGTCAAAAACCTTAAGAGCATAAGCAGTAAGATAAAGATGAAGAATATGCTAAATGACTGCTTATTGTACCAAGTTCCTTGGGTGATCAGATAAGATATACCTAAGCTGGATGGTATGGCAATAAGAGCTGTAAGAAATATCTGCCTAGGAAAAAAGGAGTTGAGTTTAAACTGCTTGTAAGAGCTTATAGCTCCAGCAAAGAATGTGGCGGCAAATGAATTGGCCAAGATAAATTTGGCAAGTTCTGGATCATCTATGCCATAAAGTGCAAGAACAGAAGTTAGAACAGGCACGTATATGATACCTCCACCCACACCTAGTAAACCGCTTATGAATCCTCCGATTGCACCAAAGGCAATCAGTATAAAAAGTTCCATTGACCTAGTTGTTTTCTAATACCTGATTATACTGGCTTAGGTCAGCAAGAACAGACTTGGTTTTGGCCCAATCCTGGTCATCATCGAATGTCACCTCTACTCTTCCTTTTTCAAAGTAGTAGCGTTTTACTATTTCATATTC
>JBMYYN010000046.1:0-11060 GCA_049609445.1 Bacteroidia bacterium
TGGCTTGCAGTTTTTCTTGCATTATTTTCATCGAGGTTTGTTGCTAATTTGACACTATCAGTAACATCCGAACTCTTGAGACCCAACGGAACTTTCTTCGGAGGAGATGAAGCTAAGATTGCCAGAATGCTAGAACTTCCAGATGGCATCATTGCTATTCCATCTTTTATCATTGGATTATTCATTTCATTGTGGGTGATCTTTAAAGTCCTGCCAAAGCATAACAGGAATACATTCATATTAAGCGGAGTAGCAGGAGGAGTGTCAGGATACCTTCTATGGTTAGAGTGGCTTGGGCCCATTGTTTTGCCTTAACAAAACCCATTTCTTGTTTCTGACTTTAGTTTCATAGCTTTGTGAAGAAGCCAAACCAACGTACTATGGACAAAAAAATAGAAGCAACCCCACAAAACCCTGAGAGAGAAAGAATGCTTTTTGCCCCGCTGGTGCAGATGAATCTACGGAAGTATATCAAGCAACTTAAAAAAGAAACAGCTTGGCAAACTCAAGACCAGAATACCATTACAATATATAAAAGTGATTATTCTACTGTGGTATTGCGAGGAATGCACAAAAAGAGTGAACGAAAGCTAAGTTCTGCAAATGGAGATGTCACTATTCAAGTCCTTAGAGGAAAAATATTGATCTCCACAGAAGCAAAGAATTTCACTTTACGGAGAGGCCAAATGATAGGTATTGAAGCAAATATTGCTCATAGTATTGTCGCTAAAAAAGACAGCTTTTTTCTACTTACCGTATTGAAAAGGCCATAACTAAAATCTCTCTGCAGTTTTTGATCAAGTAACACTCAAACCCTTTTTGAACCCAATTGTTATCTTTACACCACGTGTTAGGATATCAATTTTCAAAATATTTTCCAGAGAAAGACCAACCGTCCAACTTCGATAGTTTGCTGGACTTATTGAAGCAATTATTGCTGTATACTAGCGGTGATTTGAGTGAAGCTTTGGACTGGATGAATCAATTGGACAAGCAGCACGGTCTGACCAACAACGAATACGGAATGGGAGACTTCATTCAAGACCTTAAGAACAAAGGGTACATGGATGAAAATAATCAAACTGGTACTTTTGAAATCTCATCTAAGATGGAGCAAGCTATCCGAAAGGATGCGTTGAAGGAGGTTTTTGGGAAGCTAAAAAAAGGAGGAAAAGGAAATCACAAAACAAGGTTTACAGGCATAGGTGATGAAGTTACAGCAGATCGTAGAACCTACCAGTTCGGGGACAACCTGGATCAAATTGCCCTGACAGAAAGTATACGAAATGCCCAATTAAACCATGGATCCAATGATATGATGACTCATGATGATTTGGTCATCAATGAAAAGTCGTACAAGACACAAACAAGTACGGTACTGATGATAGACATCAGTCATAGTATGATTCTTTATGGAGAAGACCGCATCACCCCAGCCAAACAAGTTGCTTTGGCTCTTTCTGAATATATTAAGACTCAATTCCCAAAGGACACTCTTGATATTATCGTATTTGGGAATGATGCATGGCAGATTCCTCTCAAAGAACTTCCGTATCTCAAAGTAGGCCCTTACCACACCAATACCGTAGCTGGATTACAACTCGCTCGAGAAATATTGCGAAGGAAGCGGAATCCCAATAAGCAAATATTTATGATCACCGATGGCAAACCAAGCTGCCTCAAGGAAGGCATCAACTATTATAAAAACAGTTTTGGCCTTGACCGAAAGATTGTAAATAAATGCTACAATGAAGCTGCGGCATGCAGACGATTGGGCATTCCTATCACCACATTCATGATAGCACAAGACCCTTATCTACAGGAATTTGTAGAAGAGTTCACCGAGACCAATAACGGCAGAGCTTTTTACACAGGCCTGAAGGGACTGGGTGAAATTGTATTTACCGATTACGAGAAAAACAAAAGAAAGCGATTTTAATATGACAAAAGAAACAACACTCGGCCAGCTGAAAGCCAGTGGATATATAGAGAAAAGTATCCAAGAAGAACTCAAGTCCAATCTAAGAACAAAACTTAGTAACAAGGAATCAATTTTTAATGGAATTCTGGGGTATGAGCATACGGTTGTTCCTGATATGGAACGAGCCATTCTGAGTGGTCATAGTATCAATCTGTTGGGACTAAGAGGACAAGCCAAAACTAAGATGGCTCGCCAACTAACCGGACTACTTGATGAGTACATTCCATACATCTCTGGCAGTGAGATCAATGATTCCCCATATGCCCCCCTATCGCACTACGGAAAGGAACAGATTAAAAAATACGGAGATGACACTCCTATCTCTTGGCTGCATAGAGATGATAGATATGTCGAGAAACTAGCTACTCCTGATGTATCTGTAGCTGACTTGATAGGTGATATAGATCCCATAAAAGCAATAAATGAAAAACTGAACTACAATGATGAACGTGTCATACACTATGGTATTATTCCTCGTGCAAACCGATGCATTTTTGTAATCAATGAGTTACCAGATTTACAACCACGTATTCAAGTAGCTCTATTTAATATTCTACAAGAAGGTGATATTCAAATCAGAGGATTTAAGATTCGACTTGCGTTGGATATGCAATTTGTCTTTACGGCTAACCCTGAAGACTACACCAATAGAGGAAGTATAGTTACTCCCCTGAAAGACAGAATAGGCAGCCAAATTCTTACTCATTATCCGAAAACACTAAAGATAAGTAAGGACATTACTGCTCAAGAGGCAAAAAAGGATGACGATAAAGAGAAGGTAGTGATAATGCATGACCTAATTCCTACTCTAATTGAACGCTTGGTCATAGAGGCTCGCTCTAGTGAATTTGTAGATGAGAAAAGTGGAGTTTCTGCACGTCTAGCCATATCAGCTTTAGAGAATATATATAGTGGCATTGAGAGAAGGGTTATTATCAACAATGACAAAAAATCGCTTGTAAGAATAAGTGATTTGGCTACCATAATCCCTGCCATCACTGGGAAGATTGAAATGGTATATGAAGGCGAACAAGAAGGTCCTTTTAATGTTGCCAATCGCCTAATAGGCAAGGCTATCAGGACGGAGTTCATAGAACACTTCCCAAACCCTGAAAAACTAAAACAGAAGGTAAATAGAACAGAAGGAGACGCGGAACCCGAAAAAGAAAATGCATTCAGCAGAATTACTGATTTCTTTGAGCGAGGAAAGACGGTAGAGCTTCCAAATGATGCGAGTGACAAAGAATATGGCAGAATACTCAATTCTGTAGATGGACTAGCTCTATTTATTGACGAGCATATGCCTGACATTCATCCAAATGAAAAAATGCTATGGATGGAATTTGTACTACACGGATTATCAGAATATAGCAAACTGAGTAAGCATCAGATGGATGAAGGACTTCAATTCAAAGATCTATTTGGTAGTATGCTAAATTTTGGCGAACAGAACTAAACAATCTTTTATCGAGACGCTTTGTCGAGATTTAACTAGTTTAACTAAATTTCGCCCAATGACCAAAGAAGCTAATGAATATATCCTAGGAACTGAACAAGCAGAACTTCATAGACTAGGTCTACAGCATCAGGTATGGGCTAATGAAGCACATATTGGATGGAAATCTGCAGGTTTCACTGCAGGTCAGACTCTTTTAGACTTAGGTTGTGGGCCAGGTTTTTGCAGCAAAGAACTAGCATATATTGTGGGACTTTCGGGAAAGGTCATAGGAGTAGACAAGTCACAGAACTACATAGACTTCTTAAACCAAACTGCTGAATTACATTCGCTTCACATAGACGCTATTTGCAAAGACTTCGATGCCCTTGAGCTTCCATCAGATAGTTTAGATGGAATGTATTGTAGATGGGCCCTCGCTTGGGTACCTAACCCTAAAGAAGTTTTAGAAAAAGTGTATAAAGCTCTGAAACCAGGCGGAAGAATGGTTATCCACGAATACTTTGACTGGTCCACACATCAGACTTTTCCAAATTATAAAAACTTAGATAAGGCTATCACTTCATGTCTCAAAAGCTTCAAAGAACAGCCTGGAGATATCGATGTAGGGAGAGATCTTCCAAGTATGCTAAGCGGCATGGGAATGAAAATATCGACTCGACCAATGGCTAAATTTGCCACTCCAAGTCAACTAACTTGGCAATGGCCCAAGTCCTTTTATGAAGTCTATTTTCCTAAGTTGGCTGAGATGGGCTACATGACACCCCTTGAAGTAGAACATGCGTTTACTGATTTTCAAAAATTGGAGAAAATAGAATCCGCTCATCTTTTCTGTCCAACACTTATAGAAATCATAGCAGAAAAGGTATAGAATGAACGAAACTCACTACTACATTATCTCTGGAATGGGTGCTGACCATCGTGTGTTTTCTAGGATTTCGTTTCCAGAAAATCATTCTCATCTGCCATGGATAGAAAACGAGCCTAACGAGACGCTCCAAGCCTATGCCTCCCGGATGGCTGCCGGCATCACACATAAAAATCCAACGATCATAGGATTAAGTTTTGGTGGCATCGTAGCTCAAGAAATAGCTGCTCAAATCAACGTAAAAGAGCTAATTCTAATATCAACTATAAAAAGTAAGAAGGAAAAACCGTGGTTTATGGAAGTCGCCGGATTACTACATATACCTAGAATGATGCCCAATTCCTTACTTAAAAGAGCAAATAAGTTGGCAGCGTATGCTTTCTCATTGGTAAATCCAGATGAACAAGAAGTACTGCAGTCATGTTTTGAGAATACTAGCCCTGAGCACCTGAAGTGGGCCATGAATCAAATCACCAAATGGGAAGGAGTAGAAGGCAATACTCCGATGTTTCATATTCACTCCACAAAAGACAAAGTTTTTAGTTCTAACATAGCTCAGGCAGATGTCAAAATACCTGGTGGTCATTTTGCTGTTTACACCAATGCTGATGAATTAAATGAGATTTTGAATACTAAATTTACTCAGTAGACTGTAAAGCCTCAATCTCCTTAAGCACCTTATTAGCTTCAGCAGTCTTCCCATCAGATTTGGTTCGATTCACCTTACTTAAGTGAAAAGCCTCTTCCAATAATTTTTCGTATCGTTTCTGAAGCTTTTCCAGCTTCGTGGTTTTCTTAAATAAGCTAAACATTGCTAATACAACAAGTTTACAATGATATAGTTTATCGTTAGTACAGATTATTTTATCGTAAAACACACAACAATTCAAAATATTAAACGATATCTTTGTGATATCATTTTAATATCATCTAACAAATAAATATATGAAAAAGACCGAATCAACTTTCAAACCTATAAGCGGCTACATTGGCCTCTTACTTTTACTCTTACTTGGTATAGGATCTGTACCTTTAGGTATTATCTTACGCAATCCTGTAGTGATAATTCTAGGCGTAGTACTAACAATTTTCTTTGCCATAGGTCTCACCGCAGTTAGTCCAAATGGCAGCAGAGTGCTTACTCTTTTTGGAGCATATAAAGGTACCGTTCGAGAAAATGGATTTTTCTTTATCAATCCCTTTTACAAAAAACAAAAAATAAGCCTGAGAGCAAGAAATCTAGACACGCCTCCTATCAAGGTAAATGACAGCCTTGGTAATCCTATAAAAATAGGTGCCGTAGTAGTTTGGAAGGTCAAAGAGACATTCAGAGCTGCTTTTGATGTAGACGATTACCAAAACTTTGTAAACATACAGAGTGAAGCGGCTATACGTAAACTTGCTGGACACTATCCCTATGACGACTTTGAAGATGAGCATACCGGTGAGGTAAATCACCTTACACTGCGAAGTGGAGGGAAAGAGATCGATGAGAAACTGGAGGACGCACTTGCTCAAAGACTAGATATCGCAGGTATAGAAGTGATAGAAGCACGTATTAGTTATTTGGCATATTCTGAAGAAATAGCTAGTGCGATGCTACAGAGACAGCAAGCTACAGCCATCATCGCTGCTCGTAAGAAAATCGTAGAAGGTGCCGTAGGTATGGTAGATGATGCTTTAAAACAGCTTAGTGAAAATGAGATAGTAGAACTAGATGACGACAAAAAAGCAGCAATGGTAAGCAACCTACTCGTAGTTTTATGTTCTGATAAAGCAGCCAACCCAATCGTAAACGCTGGGACTCTCCACAACTAAGGTAGCATGAAAGGTCTAAATATCAGTTTCAATGAAGTTCAACAATTTAACCAATGGTGGTTAAAAATTGTCTTGGCTCTTACCGGAGGTATAATCTTCTATGCGATTTATGATTCGTGGGGAAGTGAAGAGGTATACTCTAGTCTTGGACAAACTGTAGGCTTTTGGCTTTCTATGATACTAGGTCTTGCTGTAGTGGTATGGGTATGGTTATGGAAGCTAGAGACGCACATCAACAACTACGGAGTTGATTTGAGTTGTTGGCCTATTAGGAAAAAAGTAAGCTGGAATAACATTGAACATTTAGAAGTAGTGAACTACGGATTTGTCGGCGGATGGGGTATTCGACACGGAACAAAGTATGGAACTGTTTACAACACTTCAGGGCAAATTGGTCTTGCGATAAAATTAAAAAACAACAAGAAATTTCTGATAGGAACACAAAAAGGAGAAGAACTTAAACAAATAGTAGAAAAATGGAAAAATATATAATATTGTCTGGTAAAGCGTTTGAAAAAATGGAGAAATTTCAATCTCGAATAAACGATCAAGCCAGGAAAGGATACAGGGTTGTTAACATGACTCATACGGGAGGTGTACTTGCAGTGCTATTCGAAAAAATAAACTAGGCCTATGGGCAAGAAGAAAGCATTTGCACTGCGTGTAGACGAAAAAATGTTGGCTGCTTTAGAGAAATGGGCAGCAGACGAATTCAGAAGCACCAATGGACAGATAGAGTATCTGCTGAATGAAGCTTTGAAAAAAGCTAAGAGAATGCCAAAAAAGTAGACTAAAGCTTAAGCTTTTTTGTGTACACTCTATGCATATCCGTCACTTGCAAGATATAGATACCTGCATTTAAGCTTGGAATATTTACGTATGATTTTCCAGTACCCGTATTATCAATAGATTCTTCGAAAACACTTTGTCCATTAAGTGTAAACAGACGTACAGAGATCTTATCTCCTTCCAAATCATTTGGAATACTTAGTTCTAATCTATTATTTAGCTTGTTATAAAAACTAGCAATTTCCTCTCTTTGAATTTCACTGACCGATACTGGACCAAACCATTCAGAGGTCCCGTCATAATCTACAGATTCCAAAAAGTAAAGTGCTTTACCCGATACAGGTACTTGATCCAGGAAAGAATACTCTACTACTTCTGAGCTATTCCCATTTGCTGGTTTATCACCAATCCACTCTTTTTCTATTCCATTTTTAGAACGGTAAACATTAAAGTGAGATGAATTAATCTCTGATGCAGTGGACCAATCTAGTTTTGTGACATCTTCTTTTATTTCAGCTTTAAATTCCAAAAGGGAAATTGGCAACGCCCCTCCTCCCCCTATTCCAAATGGAGAAAAAGATGTTAGTCCGGTCATAGTCAATGTATACGGATCCGACCCAGTAACAGCTCCAGCTGTTGCAGGTGACCAAGCACCACCGGTATAATGAGATACATAGACATTATTACTTGTTCTCTCAGCAGCAAAACCGGTTAGTTCATCTGCACTTCCCCATTGGATCGTCACTGAGGCATTAGAACCGCCTGCTGTAGCTTCGGTTATTGACCAAGTTCTATTAATCGCCTTAGATGTCACCGCAGTTCCTCCCGATGTTCCATCGTCCGTTACATAGTCTTCAACTGAGATAGTAAAATCATCCGCAGTACCTGAATTTGAAATAACAACTGGATTATAAGTACTATTCCCAACAGGAAAAGTTACCGAAGATGAGCTTACATTCATGGTTAAACCTCCTTTGACATATCCGGTAGAACTTCCACTTATAGAAGCACTAGATCCGATGTTAGTAGAACCTGACCACCCAGAAATGACACCACTGCCATCCAAATTTCCATTTGTAAGCGTCAAAGCTCCACCCGTGACAGAAACTCCCCTTCTTGTACTCCCTTGAAACCAATATTGTTGAAGTACATCTCCAGAAGACTTATTTATAGTCAGACCTGCAGGGAACACAGCATATCCTACAATTTCTTGTGAACCAGTCCCTGTAAATGAAACTAAACCTAAGTTTGAGAAGAAAGCTGGATTTGCACCAAAGGTCATATTCCCTCCGGCCATCTCTAGGTCATTGCTGTTCAAATCTATAGCCGAGGACCAGTTTGTTGAGATGCCACCATAAATCTTGAGATCATTGTTTACCTCAACAGTAGATCCACCACCATTATAATTTGTGGTCATTTCATATAGCTCTATCGTTCCAGAAGTCTTAGTTAGGTTACCCCCATCAGAAAAATGTACAGTACCCTTGTCGGTACTTACCGTGCCGTCCAACAGAAGAACCGAAGAAGACGTGGGTGAACCAAGTCTAGAATTGTTTATATCTAAAACCGATGAACTTCCAAAAGTAAGATTCACCCCACTCGGAATAGTTAAATCTCCAATGTAAGCTGTTGCACTAGCATCAATTGACATATCTTGACTTAATTCAACAGAAAGAGTATTCCCAGGTAAAGCTCCTCCTACCCAACAATCTGTGTCATCCCAGGATCCATCACAATTTGATGTACCTGAAGCTATATTCGTGTATGATGTCTTTACAGTATAAGAGCTACCTGACTGAAACCTCAAGCAAGACCAACCATCATCGTTTCTTGAAACTGGGGCCGTTGTTAATGTGGTAGTAAACGCATAATAATTTACAGTTCTACCTGATGTATGAAAACTCCCTGGAATTGTAGCTGTTCCCGATGAACCAACAAAAGCAACCTCAACAACCCCATCACTTGCACCATCATAGTAACGAACGTAGCATTTTTCTTCTGAACTTTTAGATGCTGCCAAGTTCACAGTGACTTCAACATCCTGACCAATATATACCGTTGAAGGGGAAACAGTTATTGGACTTACTCCCGCAAAATCAACCGGGGCCGCACTTGTTTCATGTATGATTGCTGAAACATTAGCATACGCACGCTCCTTAATATTTAAGGTATAGTGATATCCAGAAGTAGTGTTTGAAGACAACACAGTATTAGGACAACCACTAGTACAATGATAGAGTGTAGAGATAGAACCTATAGGAAAGCTTCCTCCCTGCTGCCACTTATCTGCTCCGCTATTCCAATCTACAACTAGTTCATCGTTAGCACTTGTCGCCAGAACCGTGTATTGTACAGCCCCCGATACAGGAGCATCATTGGTCATCGTGTTCCCACTCCAACCTTTAAACTCAGTATTTAAATAATAATTAGAAGGTTGAGCATATGCCGAAACGGATAAAAAAGAAATTGCGAAAAGGCATAAGACGTTTTTCAAGGTTTGTAACATTCCTCAAAGGAACAAAATACTATATAAATATCCAATATCCTCTTGTATCACTTCCCCCAAAGACCTTCTTGACGACCTCGCTTACGCTTGTTCTTTTTAGGATTGTAACCATCCATCCCTTCTTCTCGTGCTGCACAATGTTTAGCTTTACACGCTGAAATAGTAGATATCATGAATAAACCCATAAGTGAGAAAAACACATATTTTTTCATTGGACCAAAATAACGCTAAAGTCTGAAACAAATTGCAACAAAAAAGGCTGCAAGGAAAAATCCTTACAGCCTAACTTATTTAATTATTACTCTATTACTTGATTATTTAGTTGCTACCAACTTCACTCTAAATTGGATAGCATCATCGATTAGGTAATCACCCAAATCTTTGAAAAAGTTACCGCTATTATACGTAACTCCCCATATTGTTCTGTCTATAGAAAACTCAGCATTTGCCGAAACTGCACCTTCTTCCTCTGTCAAAGTATATGGAATACTAATAGACTTGGAAACACCTTTGATAGTAAGATTACCCGTCAAAGAATCTGCAGTGCTTCCAGTAATACTGAAAGAAGCTGTAGAATGGCCTTCTACATCAAAGAAATCCGGGCTTTTTAAGTGACCTAAAAGTTTACCTGTAGTCTCTTCATCAAGCCCTTCATCTGTCAAGACCATAGATCCCATGTCTACAACAAAGTTTCCTGCAGATACAGCTCCGTTCTCAACTGACAATTCACCTGATGTCAATGATACCAAACCTCCGTGAAAATCTCCTGTCGGCTTAGTTCCTCTCCATGCTACTTGACTATTCACTACATCCACAGTGTATGCTACACTTGTTGCTACAGCTTCTGCTACTTCTTCTTGTGCTTCACTCGCTTCAGTTGATGCACTTGGACTACTACACGCTACTATTACAGAAGCGATGATTGCTAATAAAAATACGTTTTTCATTTTTTGTTTAATAATGTTTTGCAAATTTACATGTATATACATACAAGTTGCAAAATAGTTCATGATTTAGGAATAATTTTTGTAGCTAACCTGTTAAACTTGCACCTTGAAATTAGGAATCCGAATTCTATGCCTCCATTTTCTGCTGATACTATCCCTGTGTATCAACGCACAGATACAAATAGTAGATAAGAATTTGACTCCTGTTTCGAATGTCCAAGTCTTTGAAGGAAAAAAATATGTAACAATGTCAGATGAAAAGGGCATTATTAATCTAGACACTACTTCTGCTCTAAAGGACACCTTGAGACTTATACATTCTGAGTTTTACGAAAAAACATTGGACGTATCTCATCTATCGACAGAATCGGCAATTGTACTTAGACGTAAAACCAACACATACGATCCCGTCATAATCACACCTCGTTTTTCTCGTTTAAAATCAGATGTCACGTCTAAAATAGACATAGTATCCAAGAAAAAAATAAGAATACTTCAACCGCAAACATCAGCAGACTTGATTAATTTGAACAATACCATCTATGTTCAAAAAAGTCAACTTGGAGGTGGTAGCCCAATGATTAGAGGCTTTGCAACAAGTCGTGTTTTACTAGTCGTAGATGGAGTACGAATGAATACGGCTATTTTTAGATCTGGAAATGTTCAAAATATTATTTCGATAGACCCAAACTCCA
>JBMYYN010000047.1:0-10901 GCA_049609445.1 Bacteroidia bacterium
TCCGCAGATAATTGAATACATAACCAATTTTGATGGAAAACCCGTTATTATTCCAGATACCCTCGGAACTAAGATGGCGGTTGAAAAGGAAGTTGTGTTTAATCAAAGTGATAGCTTAATAAGAGTACGAGACCAAGATCATCCATATGCATATATCACGGATGATATAAGATGGGCGGTAATCGAATTTGCAAAAAAGGAAGAACTCAGAATTTACCATAAAGAGACATCCAACTTCCTGGACATTATAATTGTAGACGAAGTTGACACTGATTGGTACGGAGAGACAAACATTACATTAATGAATGATTCAATAATACTCTCTCAATTGAGATGGATGAAATAAATACTAAGCACAACAAGGTCTTTAGCCAATAGTGCTTTAAGAGATAAATTGAAAGTCCTGTTCTTAGAGCAGGCAACGCAATAAAAATGATTGAAGAAAGTTGCATACATTGCTCATTAACCTTTGCCGTTCTAAATAACGAGATGGATAAAATTCACTCAATAGTAAATTCCGATATTGACCTTAACGAGCTAACAGATTGCAACGCATCTCTTGCCTCCGCAATAACTGAAAATAATGCCGAAATAGTCGAATTGTTACTTTCAAATGGCTCTGACCCGAATTTAATCATCTCAGATTATAATGGACTACCAATAATCGAAGCAATCCAACAGAGAAATGTGAAAATCATAAACTTGCTGATTAATTCGGGAGCAACTTTTAAAGATGCTCCTGTTGCTAGTTACGCAAATAATAACGACACTGACCTCTACAAATTTCTAATCCAATTAGGCTTCGACATTAATCTAATAGACAGTCAAACGGGCAGAAATTCTTTACACTTTTCAGCAATGTATGGATATGAACAATTAAGTAATCTACTTCTAGAAAATGAAATAAACTTCCAATTGAAAGATAAATGGGGGCATACCGCATATGACTTGGCAAAGACAAATAGTCATCATAAAATTATGGAGCTAATTGATAAACACAAAGCTGATAACAATATGTAACGTTGCATTAAAACACATTTTACACTAACCGTTAGATCCAAGTAAAAATAATGGTAAAACAGAAGAAGTTATTGTCTCAAAGGCATCCGATATTTTACTTTTTATCTATATGGGAAAAGAGAATAAAACGAAGGCTAACTTGGATAATTGATAGTAAAAAATATACGTCAACCAAGACTTCTGAAAAGCTGGAGTTTCGAATTAAAAAACACCAATCTAGACTATTGAAAAAACTTGGGGAGTCAGATATGATTCTTCAATATAACAAGATTGACAATCTCAAGATTGTAGTCAAAAAAGTAAATGGAACCATAATAAAACCTGGGGAGACATTTTCGTTTTGTAAAACAGTAGGACTCCCTACGAAAAGAAAAGGTTATAAACTTGGAATGGAATTGTCGTTTGGAGAAGCTAGAGCTGGAATTGGTGGCGGAATCTGCCAAAGTTCGAATCTAATGCATTGGTTAGCTCTACATTCTCCTTTGACCATCAATGAAAGACATCACCACAGTTTTGATCCTTTTCCAGACGATGGACGTGTATTACCTTTTGCAAGCGGAGCAACAGTTTTTTACAATTATTTGGATTTCCAGATGACTAATAATACTGATTGGACATTTCAAATAAACCTTTGGTTAACTGATAAACTATTGGAAGGAGAAATCAGAGTTAATGAACAACTTGATTTTAACTATCACGTAATTGAGAAAAACCACAAGTTTTTGAAGAAAGGAGACGATTTCTTTCGAACAAATGAAATCTGGCGAACAAAAAACGCCAAATTTAGAAGTGGGGCTTTGATTGAAGAAGAAATGATGTTTAGGAATTATGGGAAAGTAAAATATGAACCTAAAGAATACGAAATTGAAAAATGAATGGTGCAAACATTTGAAGTGAAATCATAGTCGATTTCTTCTGCTTAAAAGTGTAATAACCAAGGCTCCAAATAGACTTTTTATCAAAACACCTGCAGAAAGCTCTTTAAGCGTGTTTAGGGCCAAATCAACAGACTCCGAATACCAACACAGGCCCAATAGAACTATAACTACGTGAATAGCCAAAAAATAGGTAATAAGTATGGCCACTCGAGAGTCAGAAGGTACAGGTACTATAGCTGCCAAGACGAATCCTACAAAAAAGCCCAATGGCCAAGAACTGAAATACTCCCATCCTACACCTCCATTGAACACAGGCACACCTACTATCCCAAGTGTAAGATAAGTAACTATCAGTCCAAGTCTGAAATACAAAGGCAGATAGAAATAAGCCAAGCCTAGAAATAAGGTCTGCAGTGTAAAGGATATTCTTCCTCCAAGATCTAAGTCTATCTTGGCACCCAATATCACCAAAATCAAAAAAGCACCCGCTAGTAGCGAGTGCTTTTTTACATCATATATGTTTGTCTTATTTGTTGGTGTCTGCATACCCAAACACTTTCTTAAGCAAGTCTGTAGTACGAGCTACAGGATTTGCCCTGATTTTATCTTCTTCTTGTTTCACTTGACTAAACAATGCTGTCATAGCCTTGTCTGTCACGTAATCGTTTAAGTCAGTTTGAACCTCTTTGCCCATTACAGTATTGTATACCGTAGTCACTTGAGTCCAAGGATCGTTGATATTGATCTTATCCAATGAGTTCTTGATTACAGGTCTGAACTTCGTCTGGAGTTGAGCAGAAGTAGCTTTTTTTAAGTATGCTGTAGCTGCACCATCTCCACCTGTTACTATTGAGATAGCATCTGTGATACTCATTGATTTTATCGCATTTACAAAAATTGGTTTTGCCTCTGCCATAGCATTTTCTGCACCTACGTTCATAGAGGTAACTACTTTGTCCAAGTGTGGTTTTGCCAATGCGTAAGCAAGTGGCTTACTTTTTATCTTGGTGATTGCACCTTGTACTTCTTCTGGCATTAAGATTTTGTATGCCGCATTTTTAAGGAAACCATCTTTTTTTCCTAAGAATGAAGTTCCTGATATTACTCCTTTTTCTAAAGCTTGCTTCAATCCAGAAGCTGCTTCACTCTGTGTGATGCCTGGTACACCTCCTGAAGAGTTCAATACATCAAGCAGTTCTTGACAAGATGATAGTGAAAACAAAAGGAATAAGGCGAAAATTGATTTTTTCATGATAGTTGTTTGTTAGTTGTTATTGTATCTATACAGTCTTCAAAAATAATACCGAATCCCTAATGGTGCAGAAAACTTTGATAGATAGCATCCATAATATCAGTTCGTACTCCGGTTCTGATCAGTTTTTTATTCTCTTGAGTCGGGTAAACTCTATTGCTCAGAAAGACGTAAATGAGATCGTGTTTTGGGTCTGCCCACACCATAGTGCCCGTAAATCCAGTATGTCCGAAGCATTTAGAAGATGCGTAGTCGGATGCAGGGTTGATCTTTCTTCTATTCATCTCAGGCTTATCCCAGCCTATTCCTCGCCTGGAAGCACTCGACTGTTTGGCCGTGAATTCATCAATCGTCGATTTTTCTAAATATCGTACATTATTGTACTCACCTCCGTTTAGCAACATCTGCATCAGCATAGCCAATGACTCTGAGTTTCCAAACAATCCAGCATGTCCACTCACGCCACCAAGCATAGCTGCTCCTGGATCATGAACTGTACCGTGTACTAATCCTTTTCGCATATCAGGACTGATGGATGTAGGTACTATTTCTCCTTTATTGAACCTCTCTAGTGGCAAATAAGTCAGCCTATTTATCCCCATCGGCTTATAGTACGTAGCACTTACAAAATCCTGCATCGTGACACCTGTCACTCTTTCGATGAGTTCTTTCATCAGTATCATGCCCAAATCACTGTACTTGTACTTTCCTACTGGTCTCAACTCAGACTCATAGATACGCTTCATGATATGATCTTTATAGTCATTGAGAATGTAAAGACCATTGCCAACAAACACATTGTATCTCTCTGTTTTGGTCTTAGAATATACAGAATCATAGATACGGTCATCTATTGTAGTTTCATAATAAAATGGAATCCAATCTTTCAATCCTGCCTTATGTTCGAGTACCTGCTTGATAGTCATATTGGCCTTGTTCGTACCTTCCAACTCTGTTAGGTACATGGACATCTTATCATTTATATCTATGATTCCTTCTTCCTGAAGTTTCATAAGCGAAACCGTGGTCGCAGCTACCTTAGTGATAGAAGCTAAATCGTACAAATCTGTATTGTCTACTGATTCCTTGCTACTGAAGGTATGTTTGCCAAAGCTCTTGTTGTATACAACTCTACCGTTCTTAGCCACGAAAACTTGACACCCTGGAGTCGCTCCATTTCGTATCGCATTTTTAGCTATTTGATCTATTTTGAGTAGTCCGCTGCTTGACATGCCTACTTCCTCTGGAAGTACTTTGTGCATTTCGCTTATCGGCTTTGTGGTGATACCCATTTTGGATTTGTACTCTTCTCCTACCGATACTGCCAACGTACCATTCACACCTATCACACCAAAAACAGCTTGAGCTGCCTTTCTCTGATGTGCTTCTTGATCTTCAAATGCAAGTAACACCGAAGTCTGATTCTTAAATTTCTTCAGATTATATGGATTACCAAAATTGACAAAAATCGAATTGTCGCGTGCACCGAGCTTGCTTACGAAAGCTGCTGACTGATTCGTAACTCCAAAGTTTGGAGGATACTTACTTGTACTGTGTAGAGAAATAATGGTGTAATCATACTTAGAGGAGAGTCTAGATAAAGCATTGAACTGGTCTACAGAAGCATTTTTGCTAATGCTTCTACTCGTTACATTTCCGTATCCCTCTAGTTCCTTTTGAAAAAGTGTTTTTACTCCTTTACCTACACTTATGGACAGTATTTTTTTGTTTTCACTGGCGTGGATTGGCAAAAGGCTTTTCTCATCTTTTACTAGGCATAGCTCCTGTTCTACCAAATCATAATGAACCTTTTTTGCTTTGGTAGTGTTCAGGTCTCTTACTACATTGTGTTCATTTAGTGGTTCGAACTCTTGAAGTCCCATTGCATGTTTGTAGTTCAGGATTTTCATCACTTTTCCCCAAACATATTCTTCACTCAACCTACCGTCTACCATGGCAATCTTGATTAGACGAATTGCTTTGGGTATATCACCAGGAGAAAGTAAGACATCATTTCCAGCCATTATTGCCTTGAGTTCCAGCTCACCATCCGGATGATACTTTGCTACTCCTTGCATATTGAGTGCATCAGTGAAAGATAGACCTTTGAAGCCCATTTCTCTTCTCAGAATACCATTTATAGCCTTATCAGAGATGCTTACGGCTATGTTTTTACGGTCATCTATAGCAGGAATAAACAAGTGTGCAGTCATCACAGACATCACACCTTGATTGATCAAATGCTGAAAAGGTTTAAACTCTACCGAACGTAATCTCTCCATACTATGATTGATCACTGGTAGATCCTTATGAGAATCTACATCTGTATCTCCATGTCCTGGAAAATGTTTGGCACAAGCAATCACACCTGCATCTTGCATTCCCTTGGCATATGCCCATCCTTTATTGCACACATTCTGAGGATCTTCTCCAAACGAACGGTAATTTATAACAGGGTTATTCGGATTGTTATTGATATCAATGACTGGAGCAAAATTCACATGTATACCCATTCTCTTGCATTGTCTTCCTATTTCTTTACCCATTTCATAGATGATTTCATCATTTTGGATACTGCCTAGACCTAGTTGATATGGATATGAGATTGTATTAGAAAGTCGCATTGCAAGTCCCCACTCTCCATCAATGGCCACTAGCATTTTGGTTTTAGATAAGTTCTGGTACTTGTTCGTAAGTTGTACCTGCTGAGTTGGGTTTCCCTTAAAGAAAATCACTCCACCCACCTGATGCGTTTTAATGGTCTGCTCTACTTGTGCCAAATGTTTTGGACCATACGTTGGTCTACACTCTATCATAAAAAGCTGAGCTAGACGTTCGTCTACAGTCAAAGAATCAAAAGTAGTCTGAGCCCATGTAGTACTGTGATGATACTCCACCGTACTTGGAGGTGCAAATAGTCTTGACGAGGTCAAAACCAGCATGAATAGAGCGGTGTATTTAAGCATTTGTATCATATAAATTTCAATAATTGTACCTAAGAGTACAAAAGACAATACAAGAGCCTGAAAATCAGCAAGAATGCACCGCTTACTTATAAACGTAAGTGTGTGCTAAATAGTACAAAAGAATTAAGCAAACTGGGTACTTCCCAGTTTTCTTAAAAACACTAAGTGAGACATCAAAGCTTCTCTAAACGTATCAAACTCCTGATAGTTAATTCCGTGCTTTTTAGCAGTGGATTTTACTATATCGTATAGTTTAGGGTAATGTGCGTGAGATACATTTGGAAATAAGTGGTGAATCACTTGGTAGTTCAAGCCACCGCAGTACCATGTAAGAGCTTTGTTCTTTACCGCAAAATCAAATGTGTTGTGAATCTGATGTACTGTCCACTCGTCATCAGAAGTTCCATTGAACTTATCGTGATTTGACATATCAAATTTGTCAACCACGTGAGCTAATGAAAATATCACTGCTAATATCCAACCAGATACGAACTCAACTACAAAGAATCCGATAAGTACTTGCCATAACGCAAAGTCCAATACTAAGGCTGGAATCACAATCGTATATGCCAAGAATAGAATCTTGAAGAAAATCATTTCTCCATACTCTTTTACTACTGCTTTACCTTCTGCTTTGTTTAATCCTTTTTTTCTGTATTCTCCATACTTAGTGAAGTCTGCAAAAAACCAACCTAGCGTTAAGAAACCATAGAATATAGCCCAATAGATGTGCTGAAATCTATGCATTTTTTTTCTAGGAGCATCTTGAGTAAAACGGAACAAACCTTTTCCATCAACATCTTCGTCGTGTCCGTGGATGTTTGTGTACGTATGGTGAAGTCTGTTGTGTTGGTTTATCCAATTGTTTGAACTTACGCCAAGAATATCAGCAGTATGACCAAAGATTTTGTTTACTGTTTTGTTTTTTGAGAAAGATCCGTGATTTGCATCGTGCATAAGACCCATACCTATACCTGCTTTAGCAAGTCCCATAAATGCACATAGTGCTAATGCCCACCAAGCAGACAATCCTAGTGTAAGGATAGCTACATAAGCACCAAAGTAACTTACTAGTAGTACAGCTGCCTTTACTTTCAAAGATGGGGTTGCAAATTTTGAAATCTTCGACTCTCTGAAGTATTTCTCTACATTGGCTCTAAGCTCACGACTGAATGCAGTTGCGGACTTGAATTTTGGTAATGTTATACTTGACATCAGTTTTTAATTGTACTGCAAAGGTAGTCAATTTAAAAAACTATCTATTCTAGGTCGTAGTGCACTGTGCCACTTGAATCCGGGTAATCTACTCTTACCAGATGGAAATCTTTCTAATGGATAAAAGTTTGCTTTGGGTTTCTGTTTGAAATTGATGCTCCTTACCTTATTTGAGCCATTTATACGTATAGTCATCTTACCACACACGACATCATTTACCCCTGAGTACTTGGCTGTGTCCTCCATGGCATAGTAAATACTCTGACCATTTCCATCTACATCTACTTGATTCAGACTACCATCCGAAAAATATGCATCAATTCGCTTCCCTTTTATCTGATTGTAAAATCCATTCTGGTCACGTTCTATCACAAAACCATCTTTAAAAGCCTCAAGTTTTTCTAGGCCATCGTTACCTTGATATACTATAATCGTGTCTCCGGTGATTTGATTTTCGTCTGACCATACTATAGGGTTGGTATAAAAACCAATCGTACTATCCGAAAAATTATAATTCATAGAATCTGCTACAGCTTGCATATCGCTTTTGTACACGATTACATTTCGGTACGCTAGAAGCATTCTTTTGTTTGAAACTAAAGTGTCTGTGAGATCTATAAATGTATCTGCTTTGAGGTAGAACAAATCTCCGTCAATGTTTTTGATTGCCTTTGGATCTCCGGTAATTAAAGTTCTTTTTTCGAAACGTTTATAATTTCCGTACTGACCAGTGATAGTAATATCCTCAATGGTATCTGTCAGTTTAATATTTCCAAATGCCTCTCCTAATCCTGTATTTCTGAAATACATCATACTATCGGCTTCTAGCTTATTGTCTTTCCCTTCGATATAAGCTCCCTTACTAAATTGGGAGATGTTTTCATCTGTGTTGTACCACCCAAACTGACAGTATATTGTGTTTTCTTCACTATGAATGTATGTAGGACCATCGAAGGTAGCAATTTTTGTAACCGTATTGTAGCTCAATGTGTCACTGGACATGGTATACTCTGGATTGGTGAGCACTACACTGTCCTTAAAATGAAATTCTTTGCTTCGCGAAAAGTATGTCCCTTTTCTACTGTATAGTTTATCTTGTTCGTTTACTATATGACCTCCAGTAGTGTAGTACCCAACTTTATCTACCATATCATAATTGATCTGATCGGTAGTAAGCTTCATTTTACCATCGGTCAGTCGTACATCTTTTGATACCTTAGCTAATCTAGTATCTCCATCATACTCTAAGTATCCTCCCCACAAATCTAAGGTGTCTTTCTGACGGATATAGATATCGCCAAAGGCCTCTATTCTATTTACATCTTCATAAAACCGAGCACTATCGCAGTCCATCAGCATAGTGCCTTGTTTGAACCTTACATTTCCTCGGCAAATTTGGAATCTACCTCGCTCTTGATTATACACTAGCTCGTCTGTGCTCACGATTTCTATGCGAGTCTGACCTGATGTACTTTCTCCTTGACCAAAAGAAACGATGGTTATCAAGCCTAGTATAAATGTGGTTACATATTTCAAAATAAATCGCTGCAAAATTAGGCCTATACTTTATGTTTGTTTTAGAATTTGTACAATTATCGTGCTCCAAAAGTTAAAGTCCTTCATCGCAAAACATCAACTGATAGAAAAATCAGATAAGATAGGACTTGCCATTAGTGGAGGAAAGGATTCTGTTGCAGCAGCACATATGCTCAATGCCCTAAAGCAACCATTTGTGCTTGTTCACGTCAATTTTTGCTTAAGGGGTGCTGAAAGTGACCAAGACCAGCAATTTGTCTCGGAGGTGGCTTCAAACTTGGAATACTGCGAAGCTCTTTTCGTGAAAAAAGTAGATACCAAAGCGTATGTACTTACTCATAACACTAATATTCAACAAGCTGCAAGAGATATTCGCTATCAATATTTTGAAGAATTAAAAAACAAAGGACATTTTGATAAACTTATAACCGCCCACCATAGATCCGATGCACTAGAAACTTTTTTTATCAATCTATATCGCACTTCTGGCATCCAAGGACTTAAAAGTATTCCTGTCCAAAGAGACTATATCATAAGACCATTTTTGGTGTTTTCTTCCGTCGAAATTGAGACTTATCTAGAAAGTCATGACATACCATTTCGGTCGGATAGCTCAAATCAGGATACTAAATACCTCAGAAATAAAGTGAGGCAGGAGGTACTACCGAATATCAACTTGTCATTACCAGATTTTGAAGAAAGAGCTATCAAATCTATTTCATACTTAAACAAAGAAAATGACTTGTTAGAATATCTTCTACAAGGTGAAATCAAGAAGATAACAACAGTTCAAAATGGACGTTTGGAAATTCAAAAGAAAGCCCTTTTTCGTTATCCACAACCCAATGTGGTTTTGTATCGTATTTTAGACAAGTACGGTTTTAATCCGAGCCAATGCCTCCATATTATTGACACATGCCAAGATAAAAGTGGGTCAACATTTAGTACTGTTTCAGCTGAACTTATTGTAGACCGTGAACACCTATATGTTCAAGAGTCGAAGGAAGAACTTCCTCTGTCAGTTTATATTCCAGGACCCGGAGTGTACTCTTTTGGCAAGACAACTTTTAACATCGAAAAAATCACCGAAGCCGTATTTTCCGAAGACTCTAACGAGGAGTTCGTCTCCCTAGCAGCGGATCTCTTTCCATTGAAAATGCGAAACTGGGAGCAGGGTGATCGATTTCAGCCTCTTGGAATGAGAGGCTCAAAACTTCTTAGTGATTTCTTTATTGATCAAAAAATAGACATTCAAACTAAAAGAAACACCCCTTTGCTGTGCTCTGAGAATGAAATAGTATGGGTCATGGGACACAGAATTAGCGAAAAAATCAAAGTTACAAACAATAGAAATCTTTACAGAATTTCGTACCAAGAAGACTTTGATTACTAACCTTTTGGTCGGCATCTACTATGCACAGAGATCAATAGGCATATTCCCACTCATCAAAAAATCTTATCTTTGATACTTTGACTTTATTTAAAAAAAATAACAGACAATAGTGCAACAGTATTCCTACCTTCTTACTCTATTAATTAAATGAAACAATATCTGTACAAAATAGCACTTATAGGATTTTTTCTATTTGCGGCCCTTATGGATACAAAAGCAGACCATATAGTGGGATCTGACATTTCGTATACATGTGGTGACACAGCTGGTATATATAACATTACTTACAACTTTTATAGAGACTGTAACGGATGCTACGTTCTTGGACAGTCTCCGAAATGTGGAACTTCAGAAAACTGCAATTCAGCTTTAACAGCCCCTACATCTCTTAAAGTCTCTTGTATATCTGGTTCTTCACCTAAAAGTGCAGGAACCGTATCTTTAACAAGAACTAGTATCATTGATATCACGCCTACGTGTATTTCGGACAAGAGCAGGTGTGCTCAACCATGTAATAGTACATTTCCCTACGGTATAGAAAAACATACATTTACTGGAAGAATAGATCTTAGAAACAAAATATCTGGTGGATGCTGTGATTTTGAAATTTCAGTTTTGCTGTATGTACGTAGTGCATATAT
>JBMYYN010000048.1:0-10699 GCA_049609445.1 Bacteroidia bacterium
AAGAACTGGTGGTAGAAATGACACTGGTAAAATGACCATGAGAAATCGTGGTGGAGGGCACAAGAGAAGATATCGTATAATCGACTTTAAGAGAAATAGATTTGAAGTAGCTGAGGTTCTTACTATAGAGTATGATCCAAATAGAACTGCATTTATTTCTTTGATACAATTTGCTGACGGAGAGAAGAGATATATCATCGCTCCTAAAGGAATCACTGTAGGTCAAAAGTTATATTGTGGACCAGGTTCATCTCCAGATGTTGGAAATGCACTTCCTTTAGGTGAGATACCTTTAGGTACGACTATTCACAACATTGAGTTTAAGCCAGGTAGAGGTGCTGAAATATGCAGAAGTGCTGGTACAAGTGCTCAGTTGGTAGCAAGAGATGGTAAGTATGCTGTTATCAAGTTGCCTTCAGGTGAGAGTAGAATGATACTTACTACTTGTTTAGCTACTATAGGTGAGGTTTCTAATGGAGATCACCAACTAGAAATATCAGGTAAGGCGGGTAGAAGTAGATGGTTAGGAAGAAGACCAAGAACTAGACCAGCTGCGATGAATCCAGTGGATCACCCACAAGGTGGTGGTGAAGGTCGTTCGAAAGGTGGACAGGCTAGAACTAGAACTGGTACTAAGTCTAAAGGTTTGAAAACAAGAAGTAAGAATAAAAAGTCTTCTAGATTAATTTTAGAAAGAAAAAGAAAATAAGATATGGCTAGATCATTAAAAAAAGGACCATACGTACACTATAAACTTCAACGTAAAGTGGACGTGATGAACGAAGGAGATAAAAGATCCGTAATCAGAACATGGAGTAGAGCTTCATTGATTACTCCAGATTTTGTAGGTCATACGTTCGCTGTGCATAATGGTAACAAGTTTATTCCAGTATATGTAACAGAGAATATGGTAGGTCATAAACTAGGTGAATTTGCACCGACTCGTACATTTAAAGGTCACCAAGCTAAGAAATAAAGATGGAAGCAATAGCTAAATTAAACAACTGCCCAATGTCTCCTCGTAAGATGAGACTAGTAGTAGACCAGATTAGAGGTCAAAGAGTAGAAGTTGCTCTTAACACTTTGAAATTCAGTCAGAAAAGAGTGTATGCTGAGAAAGTTGAAAAGCTTTTAAAGTCTGCAATAGCTAATTGGCAAGAAGTGAATGATGAGAGAGTGGATGAGGAAACAGGACTTATCGTAAGTGAAGTTTTTGTTGATCCAGGAAGAATGCTTAAGAGAATTCAGCCAGCTCCTCAAGGTAGAGCTCATAGAATAAGAAAGAGATCTAACCACATCACTTTGAAGGTGGATACAGTATCAAGCGAAGTTCAAGCGGAAGAAGCACAGTCAGAATAATAAGAAATGGGACAAAAAGTAAATCCAATAGGCCTAAGATTAGGAATCGTAAGAGGTTGGGAAAGCAACTGGTACGGAGGCAAAGAGTTTGGGAACAAACTAGCTGAGGATAATAAAATACGTAAGTATCTTAACGCAAGAATGCCAAGAGCTGGTATCTCTAAGATTTTGATCGAGCGTATGCTTAAGAGAATAATCATTACTGTTCATACCTCTAGACCAGGTATCGTTATAGGAAAAGGTGGTTCTGAAGTTGATAAACTTAAAGAAGAGTTAAAGAAACTTACGAAGAAGGATGTTCAAATAAACATCTTCGAAGTAAAACGTCCAGAGCTTGACGCTATGCTAGTTGGTCAATCAATTGCACAGCAGATTGAGGGTCGTGTTAATTTCAAGAGAGCTATTAAAATGGCTATCGGTTCTACCATGAGAATGGGAGCACAAGGAATTAAGATAATGGTATCTGGAAGATTGAATGGTGCGGAGATGGCAAGAACTCAACAGTTCAAAGAAGGTCGTATTCCATTGCATACATTTAGAGCAGATGTTGATTATGCACTTACTGAAGCACTTACTGTATATGGTAAGATTGGTGTGAAAGTATGGATATTCAAAGAAGAAGTTTTTGGTAAAAGAGACCTTTCTATAAACATGGGAATGGGAGAGCCAAAGCAGAGAGATTCACGTAGAGGCGGTAGAGACGATAGAAGAGGTGGAAATAGAGATAGAAGAAGACCAAATAATAGATAAGAATTATGTTATCTCCAAAGAGAATAAAATATAGAAAACGTCAGAAAGGCAGAATTAAAGGTATTGCTGCAAGAGGTCACCGTATTGAATTTGGTGATTTCGGATTGAAATCTTTAGAGCCGGGATGGATTACATCTCGTCAGATAGAGGCTTCAAGGATTGCC
Source organism: Bacteroidia bacterium (assembly GCA_049609445.1). GTDB lineage: Bacteria > Bacteroidota > Bacteroidia > NS11-12g > UBA9320 > UBA9320. The sequence continues at coordinate 2,274 of JBMYYN010000048.1, forward strand.
TTAAATCGTTATATGAAAAGAGAGGGAAAAGTTTGGATTAGAATTTTCCCAGATAAGCCAATAACTAAAAAGCCTGCTGAGGTTCGTATGGGTAAGGGTAAAGGTTCTCCAGAATATTGGGTAGCTTGTATCAGACCTGGAACTATCATCTTTGAGGTAGACGGTGTTGGACAAGAGGTTGCTAAAGAAGCAATGAGATTAGCTGGTCAAAAGTTACCAGTAACAACAAAATTTGTAGTAAGACCAGATTATAGTGCTTAATTAATATGCAGTATCAAGACATTAAAAATTTGACTGAGAAAGAACTTCATCTTAATTTGAAAGATGAAAGAGCTCAACTTCAAAAAATGAAGTTTAGTCACGCTGTTTCTCCGATTGAAAATCCTCATAAATTGAGAATTAGTAGAAGAACTATTGCGAAGTATCTTACAGAGATAAACCGACGTAGAAACGATAAATAACGGAAAAGGAAATGGAAAGAAATAGTAGAAAAGAGATAATTGGAATCGTTCGTAGTAACAAGATGGAAAAGACCATCACTGTATCTATCGAGCGTAAGATCAAGCATCCTAAGTACAAAAAGTTTATTAAGTCTACGGCTAGATATAAAGCTCATGATGAAAAGAACGAGTGTAATGAAAATGACGTAGTTCGTATCATGGAGACTCGTCCTTTGAGTAAGGATAAGCGTTGGAGACTAGTAGAAATCATAGAAAGAGCGAAATAAGATGATACAACAAGAATCAAGATTAAAAGTAGCTGATAATAGTGGAGCCAAAGAAGTACTTTGTATTAGAGTACTAGGTGGAACTAAAAGAAGATACGCTAGCGTAGGAGATAAAATCATCGTTACAGTTAAGGATGCAATGCCTGCTGGTAACATGAAGAAAGGTACTGTATCACGTGCGGTTGTAGTTAGAACTCGAAAAGAGTTTAGACGTCCGGATGGATCATACATAAGATTTGATGATAATTCTTGTGTATTGCTTACAGCTAATGATGAGCCAAGAGCAACACGTATCTTCGGTCCTGTAGCAAGAGAGCTACGTGATCGTAAGTTTATGAAAATTGTTTCACTAGCACCAGAAGTATTATAAGATATGAAGCGTAAATTTAACAAAATACCTAAGTTACACATTCGCAAGGGCGATACTGTAAAGGTTTTATCTGGAAATGATAAAAACAAAACAGGAGAGGTAAAACTAGTAAACTTGAAAGAGGGTACTGCTATAGTTGATGGTGTGAATATGGTAACAAAGCATAGAAAGCCGGACGCTGATAATCCTAACGGATCTATAGTAAAGCTTGAAGCAGCTATTAGAGTAAGTAAGTTACAATTAGTTGTGAATGGAGAGGCTACTCGTGTAGGAAGAAAAAGAAATGAAGACGGTAAGCTTCAGAGATATTCTAAGAAGACAGGCGATTTTATAAAGAATTAAGATGAAACCAAGATTAAGAGAAACATTCGAAAAGGAATTGGTAGCAAAGCTTAAAGAAAAGCATAACTACTCTAATGTTATGCAGATTCCAAGGCTTACTAAAATATGCTTGAATCAAGGTATAGGAGCTGGTGTTGCTGACAAGAAATTAATCGATACGGCAGTAGAAGAAATGACGACTATTGCAGGTCAGAAAGCTGTACCTACTTACTCTAAGAAAGCAATATCTAATTTCAAATTGAGAGAAGACATGGCTATCGGTTGTAGAGTAACTCTTAGGGGAGATAAAATGTATGAGTTTTTAGATAGATTCATTGCAGTTTCACTTCCTCGTGTAAGAGACTTTAGAGGGGTTAGCGATAAAGGATTTGATGGTAGAGGTAATTACTCAATGGGTGTTACTGAGCAAATCATTTTCCCTGAGATAGATATTGACAAAGTGTCAAAAATAAATGGTATGGATATCACTTTTGTGACAACTGCAAAGAGCGATGTTGAGTGCCACAGTTTATTAACAGAACTAGGATTACCGTTCACAAAGAATTAAGATAAGAAGATGGCAAAAGAGTCAATGAAAGCAAGACAGCGTAAAAGAGAGCATGCGGTTGAAACGTATGCTGCTAAAAGAGCTGCTCTTAAAGAAGCTGGAGATTACGAAGGTTTACAAAAGTTACCTAGAAATGCATCTCCTACAAGATTAAGAAATAGATGTTCTGCAACTGGGAGACCAAGAGGGTACATGAGAGATTTCGGTATATCTAGAAACGTATTTAGAGAAATGGCTTCAAAAGGCCTTATCCCAGGAGTAACAAAAGCAAGCTGGTAATATAGAGATGAGTAAAATAACAGATCCAATAGCAGATTATCTTACAAGAGTAAGAAACGGTATTAAGGCAAATCACAGAATTGTTGATATACCTGCTTCAAACCTTAAAAAAGCAATCACTGAAGTATTGTTTGACAAAGGTTATATCTTGAACTATAAATTTGATGATACTACTGGTCCTCAAGGAACTATCAAAGTAGCATTGAAATATCATCCTTCTACTAAGATTTCAGCAATCAGAGAATTGAAGAGAGTTAGTAAGCCAGGACTTAGACAGTACGCAAGTGCTGAAGAGATGCCAAGAGTGTTAAATGGTTTAGGTATAGCAATCGTATCTACATCTAAAGGTGTGATGACTGATAAAGAAGCAAGAACTGAGCACATCGGTGGTGAGGTTTTGTGCTACGTATCGTAAACGTATAATAAAGAAAGAAACATGTCACGAATAGGAAATAATCCAATTGCAATACCTTCAGGAGTTGAACTAAGTTTCAATGATGGAGTGGTTACTGCGAAAGGGCCAAAAGGTGAGTTAACTCAATCGGTGGATTTAGTCGATGTGAAAATCGAAGATGGTCAACTCGTAGTTAGCAGAAACGGAGAGACAAAAGAAGAGAAAGCTAAGCACGGACTTTATAGATCACTTATCAGCAATATGGTGGAAGGTGTATCTAATGGTTTCAAAACTCAACAAGAACTTGTAGGTGTAGGTTATAGAGCTACAGTTAGTGGTCAATTGTTGGAATTGAACTTAGGTTATTCTCACACTATATTTATGCAAATACCTGCAGAGGTGAAAGTAAGTACTGAGGCTGTTAAAGGTAAGCCACCAGTTGTAACTTTCGAAAGTGCTGATAAACAGTTAGTAGGTCAGGTAGCTGCAAAATTGAGAAGTTTACGTCCACCAGAGCCTTACAAAGGAAAAGGTATCAAGTTTATGGGTGAACAATTAAGAAGAAAAGCTGGTAAAACTGCAGCTAAATAATAAAGGCAAGTCATTATGATTAAGAGTAAGGCAAGTAGAAGAGCCAAAATTAAAAATAGAATCAGATCAAAGGTTCAAGGTACTGCTGAAGTGCCAAGATTATGTGTATTTAGAAGTAATAAAGCTATCTACGTACAACTGATCGACGATTCAAAAGGATCAACTTTGTTAGCAGTTTCATCTCAAGGTATGGACAAGGGTTCAAAAACTGAGATAGCTAAAGAAGTAGGTAAGTCAGTAGCAGAGAAAGCTATTGCAAATGGTATAGAAAATGTGAAGTTTGATAGAAACGGATACTTATACCACGGAAGAGTGAAAAATTTAGCAGACGGAGCAAGAGAAGGCGGTTTAAAATTCTAAGAAATGGCAACACAAACATTAAAACAAGTAAAAACAACAGATCTTGAACTTAAAGAGACTGTAGTAAACATCAACCGTGTAGCAAAGGTTACTAAAGGTGGTAGAACTTTTAGTTTCAACGCTATCGTTGTAGTTGGTGATGGTAATGGTATAGTGGGTCACGGTTTAGGTAAAGCTGGTGAAGTTATTGATGCTATTCAAAAAGGTATAGAAGATGCTAAGAAGAACTTGATAAAAGTTCCTTTGATCAATAATACTATTCCACACGAGCAGTATGGTAAATACTCAGGAGGATTTGTATTTATGAAGCCAGCATCTAATGGTACGGGAGTTATTGCGGGTGGTGCGATGCGTGCTGTATTTGAGAGTGCAGGTGTACACGATGTACTTGCAAAATCAAAAGGTTCTTCAAACCCACATAACGTGGTAAAGGCTACTATGGATGCTCTTTCTAGTATGAGAGATGCTTACACTGTTGCTGAGCAGAGAGGTGTTAGTTTGAATAAAGTCTTTAACGGATAATTAGAAATGGGAAAGGTAAAAATCACACAGGTAAAAAGTGCAATAAGAAGACCGGCTGATCAAAAGCGTACTTTAATCGCTTTAGGTATCAAAAAGCTTCATAATGCAAGAGTTATGGACGATTCTCCAGCAGTGATGGGTATGATTCGTAAAGTTGAGCACTTATTAAAAGTAGAAAAAGCGTAATTATGAATTTACATAGTTTAAAACCAGCTGAAGGCTCGGTTAAGAAGGGAAAGAGAATAGCAAGAGGTCAAGGATCTGGTAGAGGTGGAACTTCTACAAAAGGTCATAAAGGAGCTCAGTCTAGAACTGGATATAGTAGAGCTAACGGTTTTGAAGGTGGTCAAATGCCACTTCAAAGAAGAGTACCTAAGTTTGGTTTCAAAAACCCTACAAGAGTAGAGTATGTTGGAATTAACTTGGATAGACTTCAAGAGATAGTTGATAAAACTAAAGCTACTGAAATTACAACAGCTTCTTTGATTGCATCTAACGTGATCAAGAAAACTCAAATTGTTAAGATTTTAGGTAGAGGAGAATTGACTAGTAAAGTTGATGTGAAAGTAAACGCATTCACAAAAACTGCAAAAGCAGCTATAGAAAAAGCAGGAGGTTCAGCAGAAACCATCTAAGTATATGAATAAATTAATAAGTACATTAAAAAACATATTCTCTATCGAGGATCTAAGAACGAGAATAATTAATCTAGTTCTTTTATTAGTAGTATATAGAATAGGTACGTTTATCGTTATACCAGGTGTGGATCCGTTGATTTTAGCAGATCCAGATTTTTATGGTAATAAAGGATCTGAAGGATTATTAGGACTTATTAATACATTCTCTGGAGGAGCGTTTGACAGGGTTTCGATTTTTGCATTAGGTATAATGCCTTATATCTCTGCTTCGATCGTTATACAATTATTAACTGTTGCAGTTCCTTCATTTCAGAAGATGCAAAAAGAGGGTGAAGATGGTAGAAGGAAAATTAATTCTATCACTCGTTACCTTACTATCGCAATAACGACTGTACAAGGTTTAGCTTATTTGATTAACCTTAAGTCTGCAAACGGTAAGCCTTTGGCACTTATGTCTGAGACTTCAGACGCATTAGGTTGGACAGGGTTCCTGATTATTGGTACAGTTGTACTGGTAGCTGGTACAATGTTTACCATGTGGATCGGTGAGCGTATTACGGATAGAGCAGTTGGTAATGGTATTTCTATCATCATTATGGTAGGTATTATCGCAAGACTCCCAGCTTCTCTTTTAGCTGAAGTTATAGATCGTTTCCAGGGAAGTCAAGTAATGCTTCTTATTGTTGAGATTGTTCTTTGGCTTGTTGTTATACTAGCGGTTATCGCATTGGTGCAGGCTACTAGAAGAATACCTGTTCAGTATGCAAAACGTATTGTAGGAAACAGACAAATGGGTGGTGTAAGACAGTATCTTCCTTTAAAGGTGAATGCTGCAGGAGTTATGCCTATCATTTTTGCTCAGGCTTTGATGTTCTTACCAGCAACAGCAACACAAGTGTTCCAAGATTCTGCATTTTTGAATGCATTAACTAATCCATATGGTTGGGGATATAACATCTTGTTCTTTGTGATGATTGTATTGTTTACGTATTTCTATACGGCGATTACTATCAATCCAAATCAGATTGCAGATGACCTTAAGAGAAACGGAGGGTTTATTCCAGGTGTAAAACCAGGAAGAAAGACAGCAAACTTTATTGGAGCAGTAATGTCAAGAATAACATTACCAGGTTCTATATTTTTAGGATTTGTTGCAATATTCCCAGTGTTTGCGATAATGTTCGGAGTGAACGATCAGTTTGCACAATTCTATGGAGGAACATCTCTATTGATTATGGTTGGTGTTGTTTTGGACACTTTACAACAAGTAGAGCAATATTTAATAATGAGACACTATGATGGTCTTATGAAAACTGGACGAATCAAAGGTCGCTCATCAGTAGGTGGAGCTATCACAGGATAAGTTTGGAGAAGAGAATAAAAAAAATTAATTTTGCAGCCCTTTAAAAAATGGCAAAACAGCAAGCAATAAAACAAGATGGAGTAATTACGGAAGCATTGTCTAATGCGATGTTTCGTGTGAAATTACAAAATGGTCACGAGATCGTGGCTACCATTAGTGGTAAGATGAGAATGTATTACATCCGTATTCTTCCAGGTGATAAAGTGCAAGTTGAGATGTCTCCTTATGATTTAACTAGGGGCCGAATTAGTTACAGATATAAATAACAGTATGAAAGTAAGAACTTCAGTTAAAAAAAGATCTAGCGATTGTAAAATCGTTAAAAGAAAAGGGCGTGTTTACGTCATCAATAAGAAGAATCCAAGATTTAAGCAAAGACAAGGTTAATTAAATGGCACGTATTGCAGGTATAGATTTACCAAAAGGTAAAAGAGGAATTGTAGGCTTGACTTACATTCATGGTGTGGGTAGCAGCAGAGCTGCACACATACTAAAGTCAGCTAGCGTTGATGAAAACGTAAAAGTTCAAGATTGGACTGATGCTGATATCTCAGGTATTCGTGAGGTGATAGGTAATGAGTTCAAAGTAGAAGGTGAACTTAGATCTGAAACTCAAATGAATATCAAACGTCTTATGGATATAGGATGTTACAGAGGTTTGAGACATCGTAAAGGTTTACCATTGAGAGGGCAAAGAACTAAGAACAATGCTCGTACTCGAAAAGGTAAAAAGAAAACAATGGCTAATAAGAAAAAAGCTCCTAAATAATTAGAACATGGCAGGTAGTAAAAAATCAGTTAAAAAGAGAAAAGTTGCAATTGACGCAAATGGATTTGCGTACGTAAAGTCAACTTTTAATAATATAATTATCTCTATCACAAACAGTCAAGGTCAAGTTATATCTTGGAGTAGTGCTGGTAAGATGGGCTTTAGAGGTTCTAAGAAAAACACGCCATACGCTGCTCAGGTAGCTGCACAAGATTGTGCTAAAGTAGCTGTTGATCTAGGATTGAAGAAAGTAGAAGTTCTTGTGAAAGGTCCTGGAGCTGGAAGAGAGTCTGCGATTCGTACTTTGAATCAAGCAGGTCTTGAAGTTTCTGCGATTAGAGATGTGACTCCACTTCCTCACAATGGATGTAGACCACCTAAGAGAAGAAGAGTATAGTCTTAATTATTAATTGAATTAAAGAAGAAAAGTAATGGCAAGATATAGAGGACCCAAAGCAAAAATTGCTCGTAAGTTTAAAGAACCAATTTTTGGCCCTTCAAAGGCATTAGAAAAGAAAAACTATCCTCCAGGACAGCATGGAAATGCTAGAAGAAGAGGAAAGAAATCTGAATACGCTATTCAATTGGCTGAGAAGCAAAAAGCTAAGTATACTTATGGTGTACTTGAGAAGCAATTTGCTTTGACGTTTGATAGAGCTGCACGTAAGAAAGGTATCACTGGTGAAAACCTTTTAAAATTCTTAGAAGCTCGTTTAGACAATACTGTTTTCAGAATGGGTATAGCACCAACTAGAAGAAGTGCTAGACAACTTGTAGGTCATAAGCATATCCGTGTGAACGGTGTTTTGACTAACATACCTTCATTCCAAGTTAAGCCAGGGGATGTAATCGAAGTAAGAGAGAAGTCTAAGTCTTTAGAACTTATCACTGATTCTTTGGCTACAAGAAAGGCATTTAGCTGGATAGAGTGGGACGGTGATGCAAGTAAAGGTACTTTCTTAAACTATCCTGATAGAGCGGATATTCCAGAAAATATCAAAGAACAATTAATAGTAGAACTTTATTCTAAATAATAAGATGGCGATATTAGATTTTCAACAACCTGACAAGGTTATAATGCATAAAGAAACAGCCAATTATGGACTGTTTGAATTTAGCCCTTTGGAAAGAGGATATGGCGTTACTGTAGGTAATGCTATGAGAAGAATCTTACTTTCTTCATTAGAAGGATGGGCTATCACTTCTATTAGAATTCCTAGTGTAGATCATGAATTTTCTACTATCAAAGGTGTTTTAGAAGACGTAACTGAAATTATCCTAAACCTTAAGCAAGTTAGATTTAAGAAATTAATTGATTCTAATGATAGCGAGAAAATATTTGTTTCTTTAAAAGGTAAGGAAGAATTTAAGGCTGGTGAAATCGCAAGATATACGAATGCTTTTGAAATATTGAATCCTGATTTTGTGATTTGTTCTATGGAGCCATATGTAAATTTGGAGATAGAACTGACTATAGAAAAAGGTAGAGGGTATGTTCCTGCAGAAGAAAATAAAAAAGCTAAT